>CAZSOP010000107.1:0-10766 GCA_964608385.1 uncultured Cytophagia bacterium | reverse complement strand
AAACCCAAAACCATTTTTAATGGTGTTATGTCTTGTGACACCGATGCATTAACCGCTCTGGGTCAAATTAAAACTCTGCTGGATGAAAATGTACTGATAGAATCCGATATGCAGCAAAAGCAAGCCGAAACGGTAGAGAACAAAAATAAACAAATCATCCATAATCCGGTTGCATCATTGCTAAATCTCGGACGAAAAAAAATATTACCGTCATCGCTTATTACAAAAACCGCAAAAAAAAATGTCAATCGCATACCCAAAGATCTATTACAAGTTAAAAACAACAATTAATCCTTTGATGACGACAATTTCATGTCCATTGTTCCCAGCCCAGATGTAATCATTGCCTGTTTAAATACTTTTACAACAAAATTCTACAACGGAATTGTCTATGAAAGTCGCTGTCGGATTACTTTATTTTCTCCACATCGCGATTCAATGTGGTATCACCCAACCCCGGATTCCTCCTCTCAACACGGTGAGTAAGGGATATATTAAAGTCTTGTACGCCACAAACGATTCGCTTTATGCCGAACAAACACTCAATCGTTCCCAAATTCTGTATCAGGAAATAGCCTATGATTTACAGGTCGAGCAAAAAGATACGGTAAAAATAATAATTGCAGCCAATCGAGGTCAGTTCCGCTCTTACCTCAGAGGAGATCCTCCAAACTGGGCAGAGGCGTTTGCCTTTCCAGCCGTAAACACTATTCTATTAAAATCACCACGATGGAACAGAAGTGAAACCAGTGTAAAAATCACATTGGCGCATGAGATACTACACGTCGTCTTGCATAAAGTAATCGGTAATCGCTATATCCCTAGATGGCTTGACGAAGGACTGGCGCTGTTTTACTCGAGAGATGTCAAGTGGAAAACCATGACCGCGCTCTCCAAAGCCGCCTTTACCAACTCTCTTATTCCATTACGAAAGCTCGATGATGTGATCTCGTTTCATCGTTATAAAGCAGAACTCGCTTATCAGCAAAGTTATAGCGTTGTTGAATATATTTTAAAGGTCTATGATATAGATGCCATTCAGAAAATGCTGACAGGCTTGCGAAACAACGAGAATATGGACAAAATCTTCCTGCATGCCACCGGGAGCAATTTTGCAACCTTTGAAAAGGAATGGCAGAGTTATGTACGCCAAAACTACCGCTGGCTATGGCTCTACGATATTCAGAATTATCTGGGCCTTGTGTTTATTTTGCTTTTTTTGATCGCCATTCCGCTCGTTTGGTTACGCAATAGAAAAAAAATAAAGACCTGGGAAGAAGAGACATATTTTGAAGAAGGGGAATAACCATATTGATATTATAATAATAATTGCTTATTTTTAATTTTATTCAGCAGTTTAAAATCATATTTTTCAACACTACTGTCATCATCCCTGGCACCTTGTTCAGAAATTATACCGGTTGACAAAACAGATGAAAACGCATAAAAAAATCAAACATTTTATTGAATACATTTTTGTTCTATTGGTTATCAAACCGATCAGAATGTTACCAGAATCCCGGGCCCTTAAATGTGCGGAGCAACTCGGCTGGTTTGTTTTTCATTTTATACCCGTTCGCCGAAAGACGTCTCTTCTAAATTTATCCCGTGCTTTTCCACAAAAATCCAAAAAAGAGTTACAACATATTGCGCTAAAGACCTATCAAAATTTTTCCAAAACGATATTTGAATTTATCCAATTACAGCAAATGACTAAAGAACAACTCGGGAATCGAATTGCTTTTTATCAACCAGACCTTTTACATCAGGCCATAAACAAAAACAAAGGCACGATATGCGTCAGCGGGCATTTCGACAACTGGGAATTCATGGTCGCAGCTATTGCCAGCGAAAATTTTCCCATTCAGGCCGTCGCTAAACCGCAGAGCAATGCCCTGGTTGATCGCTTGATCAGAAATACCAGAGAGTCAAAGGGCGTAACCCTTATCAAGCCGGGTGTGTCTGTGCGAAGCGTGCTTCGGGCACTAAAACAGAATAAAATTATCCTTCTCCTTGCAGATCAGGATGCTCATGAGGTTGGCGCTTTTGTCGATTTCCTGGGACAACCGTCTTCTACACCAACAGGACCGGCTGTCTTTGCCCTAAAGCAACAAGCAGAGATTGTCTTTTGCATCTCTGTAAGACAAAAAGACAATCGCCACCATATTTATTTTGAAAAAATAAAAACAGATGATTTGAAAACGTTCAATCAAGAGACAGTAAAAAAATTGACACAACGCCATACAAAATTATTGGAGAACTATATCCGAGAATATCCTGATCAGTGGTTCTGGATGCACAAAAGGTGGAAAACAACACCCGAAAATACAAAACATGAGCATCAATAAAATTTTAATAATACATACGGCATTTATCGGTGACCTTATTCTGCTGGCACCATTGGTACATGAAACCAGAAAAACATTCAAAGATGCCGCCATTCACATATTGGGCATACCGCTTGTAGCCGATGTCTATGAACATGATCCGGCGGTAACAAGGTTCATTGCTTACGATAAAAAAAACAAAGATAAAGGTTGTGCCGGATTTTACAGAGTTGTTCAAAAATTAAAACGGCTAAAATATGATTTGGCCCTGATTCCACACCGCTCATTGCGAAGTGCCCTATTGGCCAAACTGGCAAGGGTTCCACAAAGAATAGGATTCGATCAAAGCGCAGGATCCTTCTTAATGACGCATCTCGTAGAATACAAACACAATATACACGAGGTGGAGAGAAATATTTCTCTGCTGGAATCGTATCTGAATCGTAAAATTGAGCCAAAACTCACGATCATTACCAGCGATGCCCAGAAACAAAAAGCCGGACAGATCATCGAAAAACTGAATAAACCGGTTATCGCCGTTGCGCCGGGCTCCGTCTGGTTTACCAAACGGTGGCCTACTCAATATTATGCTGCTTTAATTTCAGCATTGCTTAGAGCAAATATTAGTGTTATCTTACTAGGCGGCCCTAAAGATCGGGAATTGGTCAAAGCGCTGCCAACAGATCGCAAAAATATCCTTAACCTCGTCGGTCAATTGTCTCTTTTGGAATCAGCAGAGGTTATTGGCAACTGTTCTCTGCTGATCAGCAACGACAGCGCCCCCCTGCATTTGGCCTCTGCTATGAATACCGCTGTTATCGCAATTTTCGGGCCAACAGTACCGGCGTTTGGGTTTTATCCGTATAAGGTTAAACATAAAATTATACAAAACAATCTCGAATGCCGGCCATGTGGTATGCATGGCAGTGCGGAATGCCCGATAAAAACACATGAATGTATGAAAACTCTAAAGCCCAAAAAAATATTTGAGGAAACCATGACCTTTTTAAAACAACATCGTCTTTATGAATAAAATACTTAAAATAGATCCCATTCAACCGGAACCCGATTTGATCAGCCGGGTAGGCCGCGTTTTACAATCCGGCGGTGTAATCGGTTATCCCACAGAGACTATTTATGGTATAGGTTGCGATGCGTTTAACGTCAATGCGGTCAATCAAATTTATACCCTTAAAAGCCGCGACCAAAGCAAAGCCATGATTTTAATTGCAGCTGATATTCTTCAGGTGCGTTATCTCGTTGAAGAGATTCCCGGTTCAGCTGAAACACTGGCTGAAAATTTTTGGCCAGGCCCATTAACAATGGTCTTTCTTGCCTCATCAAATTTACAGGACTTTGCGCCAAGAACAACTAAAACGATCGCTATTCGCATTCCTGATTATCCCATTTGTTTGGCTCTGTTAAAAAATTGCGGATTCCCAATTGTTTCTACCAGTGCCAATAAGAGCAATTACCCGGCCGCAACCACAGCTCACGACGTTTATGATTATTTTGGCGATCAACTGGACTGCATTGTCGACAGCGGCCCCTCACCCTCCGATGTGCCCTCGACGGTAATCGATGTTACCAAAAATCCTGTTCGCATTATCAGAGAAGGGGCCATATCCGCACTCGAAATCAACACCGTTCTGAAAGCGATCTAATGACGAAAAATGAAAACACAACGTTGTACAAGCGCTTTCTTGTCATCCGTACCGACCGAATAGGCGATGTAATTCTTTCCACCCCGGTTCTCACCGCTCTGAGAAGACGTTATTCCACCGCATATATCGCCATGCTGATCAAACCCTATACATATCAAGTTATTCAGGGACATCCGCATCTCGACCAAATTCTCATGACAAGTTCGGAAGAAAAACCCCTAACGGTATTTTTTCTGCTCTTAAAAAAAATTAAATCGCAACGCTTTGATGCCGTCCTCTTGCTCCATCCCACCTTAAAACTGGCGCTGATTTGCTGGTTGGCGCGAATACCGGTCAGGGTTGGAACCCGGTACAGATTTTATTCTTTCCTCTTTACCCTGCGGATTCCGCATCATCGCAAAAAAAGCGGCAGACATGAAGTAGACCTGAATCTCGATTTCGCTGCCGCACTAGACGCTCGTCCGCATGATGTCCGATTTTATTTTCACATACCTCCCGGGGCTAAGGAAAAAATCGATGCGTTGCTCAAACCTGTAAAAAAACCTTTCATCGTAATTCATCCGGGCAGTGGCGGTTCCGCTCTCGACTGGCCGATAGAAAAATTTGCTCTTCTCACAGACCGCATCCAAAACGAGCTGAATGAGATGGTTCTCGTTAGCGGCACGCAAAACGAAAAACCGCTCATCGACAAAATGATGAATTTATCAACAACCCAACCGATTCGACTGGAGGGTCAACTTTCCATCAAAGAGCTGGGGGCGTTGTTAAAAAAGGCAAAACTTGTCGTTGCCAACAGCACAGGCCCCCTGCATCTCGCTGTGGCCGTTGGAACCCCTGTTATCGGTCTCTATTGTCCCCTGCTCCCCTGTCATCCGAATCGCTGGGGACCATATGATAACAGAGCATGCGTGTTGATGCCGGATATAAACAGATGCAAAACCTGTTCCTCCTGTGACCGGTACAATTGTATGAATGAAATCACAGTGGAACAGGTGATTGAAAAATTTAAGATGTTGATTTATGAGGAAATCAAATGAGAGAACTCTTTGCAGACATGAACACAATCCTTGTCTATGCGTTGCTTTTCGTTATTACGCTCGTCGCAGCCTATATCTTATTGGCCCTTCATAACACTTTTAAGAAAGAGGAAACCCAAAAAAAGAAAAAGAGCCCCAGACTCGGATGTATTGTATCACTGATCTTGCTACTTACCGCAATTGCTCTTTTTTCCACCACCGCCTACTTGCGTGCTTTTCATGCGTTTACAAAACAACAATTGGTCGCTTTCGTCCAATGCCGGCCAACCCCTATCGAATTGGCCGACTTTGAACTCGTATTCATCCCCGTTGTCGACGGTGTACAACAGCAACCGTACACCTTTCCGTTAAAAGGAGACCAGTGGACGGTTGAAGGAGATATTCTCAAATGGGAAAACATGGTTAACTTTGTCGGCCTGCATACGATGTACAGACTGAACCGTGTTGCCGGAAGATATTCCGATGTTAAAAGCGCGCAAAGCAAACAAGTAACACCCTACACGTTGGTTGCCGGCCAAAACAATGGCTTTTGGCGCTTTCTCTACAACATCGGTGAACGGTTGCCGCTAATCGAAAGCGTTTATGGCAATTCGGTCTATTCCTATCCGGCCTATGGTTATTATTATAAAATTTATGTAACCACATCCGGGTTTTCCACTGAAAAAAAATCCAAACAGGGAGACACTTTAATGGATGAGGTAGCAAACGAGCTTGAATTTCCGCGACAATAGTTCAGAGACCCCAGCCTCCGCTGACCACCGTATTGCTACCGGTTACATAACGGCTCCGAGCGTCGATAAGAGCACAAAGGACAGGCAACAAATCATTGACGTTGCCCAAACGCTTTTGAGGAACCACAAGACTCTGTCTGGTTTTTTCCTGTTCTGAAAGACCTCCGTTATCCATAAAGCCGGGCGAAATGGCGTTTACAGTAATTCCATTTTTCGCTTCCTCAACAGCAAATGATCTCGTCAAAATTAAAACCGCTGTTTTGGCAATAGCGTATGCGGTAATTCTTTGATAAGCATGAATCCGGTCCGCATTTGCCACAGCGATATTGATAATCCTGCCCCACCGTTGTTGACGCATATAAGGCAAAACCGCTTTACAACAATAAAAAGCGCTGTTCAGATTGCTATCCAACAAATTATGCCAGGACTCTATATCCAAATCCGCCAGGGAAGATTGCAAAAAAGCTCCAACATTATTTACCATAACATCAATTCGCCCATAAAACCGAATCACTTTATCGACAAGAGACTGAACCTGTTGCCATTGACGGACATCCGCCTGTACAATCAGGGGTTCCCTGCCAAGCTTTGAAATTTCCTCTCCGGTTTGCTCTGCTGCTTCCCTGTTTTGCAGATAATGGACAACCACCGAGGCGCCATGATGTGCCAATCCCAAGGCCATACCCTTACCCAGCCCTCTGGAACTCCCGGTTACCAGAACAACTTTATCGCTCAAATCCGTCACAGTACGATCCGCATGGTTGTCCCTTTGTCTATATGAGTCTCCTTGATGAATACTCGTCCTTTGTGCAAATCTTCCACAATGCGTTTTGTCACATTCAAACCCAATCCCCATCCCCTCTTTTTTGTACTATAGCCTGGCTTGAAAACATTTCGACGATTTTGCACAGAAATCCCAACACCGGTATCTTCGATATCAATATAAATCTTGTTTTCGTCCTCCAGCATACCGGTTTGAATGGTTACTTTACCGTTTCTGCGCTTTACAGCGTCAAGGGCGTTTTTGATTAAATTTTCCACCGCCCATTCAAAAAGATCCCGGTTCAAAGCCACCCGTTTAACCGGTTTTAAATCCGCTATCAGCTGAATATCTTTGCTCTTCTGGGGTAGACGCTTTTGAAAATAAGCAATCACCTCCTGAAGAACAGGATGGATCTCCTGTATGCAAAGTTCCGCCTTCGATCCGATCTTTGAAAACCGCGCCGCGACCTGCTCCAGACGGTTAACATCAATGGTCATATCTTCGGCCATTTGTTTGATGCGCGACGGATCATCCGGATGCAATTTGATGATTTCAAGCCACCCCATCAGCGATGATAAAGGTGTACCGAGTTGATGAGCGGTTTCCTTGGCCATACCCACCCATACATAGCGTTGTTCGCTATGCTTTATGCTACTGAATCCCATAAATGCAGCAAAAATTAACAGTCCAAGGCCGAAAATAGTTATAAAAGGCAGGTAACGCAACTGGGTGGTAAGCTTGGAATCACCATAATAGAGATAATTGACCACCTGGCCCCTGTAGGTAATCGGGAACCGCCGGTTGTTGCTCTGCATTTTTTCCAAAAGCCGTTGTACTTCATTTATGGCTTCAGGCGACCAATCATCGCGGGCGACACCGATGTTTGACCATGCTGCCGGATTACCTTTCTGATCGGTGACAATCAGTGGCAGCTTTGTCTTTTGGATGATATTCTCCAGACCCCAGGTAAGGTTGTCTCCCGCCTGTTCATCCGAAGCCAGCTGTTGTATCTCCTGAACCCGCAGTTCTATCCATTCTCTGGTTTGGGCCCTCAGATCATTTATCAGACTCTGTATATATATGATAATAACCAGAATGCAAATTACAACCAGGATAAAAAAGAGCCCTTTAAGGGTCCCGGAAAACATATATATGGTTTTATGAAAAGAAAGATCTGGTTTTTTCATAAGGCCTTCTGTGTTTTATTTCTAATATATACCGCAAGCACGGCAAGCAGTAATATGAGAATCGACAATAACATCGTCAAACTCGTCCATTTCCCCAAATCGTAGCCGCTTGCTTTATAACGAAAGACAACCCGATGCTCTCCGGCCGGCAGACAGACAGAACGCAATACAGAATTGGCTACATAGATTTTGGTCTCAATACCATCTACAAAAGCTCTCCATCCACCGGAATAATAGGGCTCACTTAATACCAGAATGGTGTTATTATGTGCCTTGGCATCTATGATAATTTCATGGGCTGAAAGTGAAACGATTTCTGCCTGATTGCTATCTGCATCAAACAGGGTAAACTCTGGATCCTCCTCCAGAATCGCCATCTTGCGGGGATCAAAATGTCTGTTTTTCATATAATCAAAAATATGAGACTTGCCGATAATGACTTTAATCGTATCGGCAAAAAAGACCCGGGGCAAAACTCGTGTGTTCTCATAAACACGTTGCCGGCCGGTGTCATATACCAGCTCATAACGCGGATCAGTAATCTGTAACGAATCCAAAATAATGTATTTTACATTGAGCATATCCAGCATGGCATAGTCAAAGTTCAACCGATTCACCGGAATTTCCATAAGCGGAACCGGTTTCGATTCCGGCTTTTTATTAACCATAGAGATACGCCAGTATTTGGCCAGAAACCCATTAAACGGATTCCGGTATCCCGTTTGCTCGAGAAATTGTTGATAGTTTACAGGTACTTTAGGTATGTATCCTGTAATACTCTCTATTTCATGCAGCACATACCAGTTGGCGCATTTTGTGTTCTGAATGGGCAAAACCCGATGAATACTCTTGTCGGATTTAATAAAATAAACGGTTGGATTGGCATTGAAATAGGTATCCTCATTATAATGCAAATCTGTTTCAACCAGCCGCCTGTTGATAAATCCAAAGTCCAATAAAGCAATAGCCGCTAAAATGAGTACCAGGCTGCGAAACCCCACTTTTTGCTCCAAACAGAGTCCGATAAAATAGAATGCTATAATCAGAAAAAACATGTTCCGAATCAAATCAAATAACAAAGTGGAATGGTGCTGAATTCGCTCAGGAATCGTCAAAAAGACACCCTCAGCGGCGAAGACATTTAAATACTGATTGCGGGCAAAAATCAGATAGATAAGAAAAAGCAACATCACTGCGAGAAAAACAAAAAAATAGATTCTGAGAAATTTTTTGTTGCCATTTTGCGCGATGGACACCTCTTGTAGATACTGAATTCCATAGGCGGCCAAAATGAAAAAAGCAAAGGCCGAAAAAAGATAAACCAGATTCAAAATGTCGTGCGGAATAGGTTTGATGAGCATAAACCCACTTAAAAAAAGAAGAAAACAGATCAAGGCAACAGAGCTCCAAAAACGGGTTTGACGGTCCCGCCGAAAAAACACCGCAATCCCTGCCATGAAAAATATAACCCACCCCAGATACATATAGAGCCGTGAAAAATCCGATCCGGGTGATGTGACTTGAAGAAAAGAAGGAATTACCGCGCCAAATGCTTTGAACGGATTCTCAAAATGCAAGGATTCTTCCGTCAACTCGGTTAGAAGAGAGGAACCGGCAATCATGGGGAAATAATGTACCGCAGACAGCAAAAAACCTGCCGTAATAGCAACAACCAGAAAAATAAGGAAAAACCACCTGTCGCCACGGCCTGCCGCCGGACGTAACAACAAAAATACAAACAACAGAAAGACAACAATCATCAATGAAAGTGACAAGCTCCCCCGCAGGAACATGAACCCGAAGAGCAATACACTCAGGCATAAATACAGAGCATTCTGCTTTTGCGATAATCTTGATACAACAACCAGCAAAACCGGCAATAATGTAAATGTATAAAAAACCGAATGCTGTCCGTGCGTTATCAAATCCGTAAAAAGCGGTAAAAATGGAAGCGTCAAGGCCGGGAAAAGAGCCGATTCGATAGAAAGATTTTGTTGTTTTAGATAAATAAATATAAACCATGAAAATATTACGCTGTTGATGATTAACAAATAAATCAATGGCTCACCGAGCGCAAAAGAAAACCAGTTGAAAAAATCCAGCAACCCCTGATCCAAAATATCAGTCTTTGGAACAATTAATATTTCCGTTATCAATGGCATGCCGGAGAAAATATAGGGTAGCCACTGTGGATGAGATATGGAATCTCCCGTTTGATCGTGTTTTTCATCGTATTCCAGCAATGCCTTGCGATTGAGATCCGTGATGCGGGTGCCCTGAAACAGAACCGGTTGATATTGAATGAGCAGGAGCAATATAACCGTAATCAGTATACCGGCGATCGTTGGCCGCTTGGCGCTTTGATTGAAAAAATTCATCCTAAACCCGGAATCTGTTTGCATTTTCTCCGTAATTTGAGAAATTTGTTGCAATAGTTCAAGCGAATATTTTTCTTGTGGAAAAATGCGTTTGATTTCTTAAATTCAACTAAAAATGGATGCTATGTCGATTCTAAAATTTCACAGCAAAAACTCACTCATCAACGACACGTTCAAACTGGGATTGGGAACCACCATCAGTCAGGCAGTGATTGTGCTGTCCGCCCCTGTCTTGTCAAGAATCTATCCTGTTGAAATATTCGGCATCTTACAACTACTTACAACCATCATTCTGACTCCCTCTATCGTATCAGGACTTCGTTATGAATTTGCTATCCTCTTGCCATCAGAACACCGTGATGGCTTGCACCTTATGATACTTTCTCTGTTTTTTTCATTAATCGTCGCGCTGATCAGTGGCGTTTTATTCTATATATTCAGAGAACCCGTGTCCGCTCTTCTCAATGCCCCCCGCCTCAGTTCATATCTCTGGCTCACCGGTTTTGGAATCATGCTCTTTGGCGGCTATAACGCACTCAATTTCTGGAACACCCGTCGTAACCGTTATAAACTGCTCGCGCAGGGCAGAATTGCGTATGGCGGCCTCATGGTGTTGATACAGATTCTTTTTGGTTTGTTGTTCTACCCCTCACCTTTGGGTCTCATCCTTGGATTGTTT
>CAZSOP010000106.1:0-10883 GCA_964608385.1 uncultured Cytophagia bacterium | reverse complement strand
TGCCAATACCGGCGGTTTTTTCCGATTTTATGATAAATCATGCCTTGCGCTATGACACTTTTTTTCTGAAACACCCTGAAAGCAGCCATAAACAACAGCAAATCAGTCCCCGTATCGGCTTGTTGCTTTCCCGTCACAACGGCTGGTTATTAACTATGCGCGCCAATCTGGGCCGCTCGTTCCGGGTGCCGACGTTTGCGGATTTGTTTTACCAGGATTTTCGGGTAAAGGGCAATGCCGATCTTTTGCCGGAAAAAAGCCTGGATTTGGATGCCGGTGTGCAAATCGGGATACCCTGGCTTGGCTGGCTCGAGGTTGGCGGTAATTATTTTCATCATCGCATCGATGATCTTATTGTGTGGCAATTGGGTTCCTTTGCCACCTGGCAACCGCACAACACCGATGCCCTTTTGGCCGGCTGGGAGTGGAGCGGTTCCTGGCGCTTGTGGCAGGATCGCATAGAGATCAATATCAGTCATGTCAGCCTGAATGCAAAGGATAAAAGCGGTGAGCGCAACCGGCAGGACAAAAAGCTGGTCTACAGACCCGACTATACGACAAAGCTGGCCGTAAATCTGAATCTAAACAGAGGTTCGCTGCATTATCACCGCCATTGGGTTGGTAAACGCTTTGTAACGCCGGCAAACACGGCAAGTCAGCCGCCATATTGCGTTGATAACATCACTGCCCGCTTGCATCAAATGTTGTCGCCATTTGAGCTGAGTTTAAAAGTCTCGATTTTTAACGTCTTCGATGAAACCTATGAAATCGTGGAGCACGCCCCTCTGCCGGGCAGACACTGGCGAGCCGGATTTGAAATCGTTTACTAATCCCTAACAAAGAATCTGTATAAATCCGTCACACCGATTGAAAGGAAAAAAACCATGAAAAAAAATACTATTCTCACAATCCTTTTACTAATCACTGTTACCCTTTCCCTGGCCCAGGATGTGCCCCGAACGCTTTATGTGCTCAACAGCTTGGGAAGAACCGTGTCGAAGATGAATCTCGAGACCGCGCACATCAGTAACGACATCGCCGTGGTTGGCGATATTCCAAACCGGATTTATGTCAGAGAAGACAAAATCTATGTGGTCAATTCCACACCTGCCGGCATCAGTATAATCGATGCTCGCACTGATCAGGTGGAAAAATCGATTGCGCTTATCGAAGGTAGCAATCCTTATGATATGGCTTTTGTGGCCAGGGATAAAGTCTATGTCACCAATTTACTGGCAAACACCGTTTCGGTTGTCAATCTCGAAAGCGGCGACATCATCAATAGTATAGAGGTCGGTATCGGGCCGGAAGGCATTCTGGTGGTAAACAACACCGCTTATGTTGCCAACACGGGGGGGTATCCGGATTTTAGTCCCTCTACTGTCTCGATTATCGATATTCTCAGCGATACGGTCATCAAAACACTTGATGTACCGATGAATCCCCAGAATCTGGCGTTGGCGCCGGACGGGAATATTCATGTTGTTTGTACCGGCAATTTTGGCGATGTCGGCGGTAAGGTGGCGGTGATCAATCCCTATGGTGCTGCAGATTATAGCGCTGCGGTAACGGATACAGTGGAAATTGGCGGCTCCCCGGGTGATATTTCGATCACCACCGCTGGAAAGGCTTACTTGCCCGCCTATGGCGACGGCAGCAATGGTTTTCTCTATACCTATAATGCATCGACGCTCGAGGTTTCAAACGATGCCACTGACCCGATTCTGGTGGGCAGTGGTGCGATGACCCTGTTTTTCGATTTATTCGAGAATGATCTCTATGTTTCTAATTTTGCTGATGATGCGGTGCAAAAACTGGCTTCGAATTCAGGCAACGTGCTCAACACTTATGAATTTGGTGATGGCGTCCAGGATATGGCCATACTCGAAGCCATCGATGTATCCGATCCCTGGGCTGATTCGGTGGTTGTCTTTACGCCCGGCACAGGTGCCGGATTTGGTGAAAACTTTTTTCCCGGCAATGTACTGGGACCGCCGGATCCAGATCCGGTTATCAGTTCAGCGAACCCGAGTGCAAAACCGCAGGAATTGCTCGACCTGGGGCACGGTGGAGAAATCATTCTGGCATTTACCGATAATTATATTATCGATGATAAAGGCGTTGATTTTACCGTTTTTGAAAACGGGTTTTACATCGGCGGTGATACGACACAACCGCTGATCGAAGCCGCCAAAGTGGCGGTGAGTCAGGATGGTGAAAACTGGGTGGAATTTCCCTGGGATACCACTACGTTTGCAGGATTTGCCGGCGTAACCCCGACCAAGGACAACCAAAACCCCACTGATCCGGCTGTTTCCGGTGGCGATGCTTTTGATCTGGCTGATGTTGGTTTGCCTTGGGCCGCTTTTGTCAAGTTGACGGATATTGGTGATTTAAAATCCGAAGGCAGCTGGAGTGGTAGTTTTGACCTGGATGCCGTTGTGGCCGTCAATAGTCAGGCCGGACAGCCGGCCGCTGTTGTGGATCGGCTTGCCGCTGTAAAGCCGCAGGCATTTGTGCTGCAGCAAAACTATCCCAATCCGTTCAATCCGCACACCACCATTGCGTTTGCTGTGGCAAGCCGTGCACAGGTTGAAATATGCATTTACAACTTGCAGGGGCAATTGATCAGAACCCTGTTACGGCGTCAATTTTCTGCCGGCCGCTATAGTGTACAATGGGATGGCAGGGATAAACAGTCACGCCTGGTGACCAGCGGTACCTATATCTATGAAATGAAGATCGGAGCACAGCACCAGGTGAAGCGAATGACCCTGTTGCGTTAAGTGTTGACCACAAGCGGTCTCTTTCCCGACGGCGATGTTCGAATTTATTTTAATCAAAAACGGCATCGCCGTCTTTTTTGTTGGTTGTCACGTTTTTGCAAAACGATAAACTTGTCTGTTTACCGCGTTAAAAATATAACTGCCTTAAACGTGTCTTATTGGGGAAAAAAACCAGGATTGGCCTGTGGCCCATCATTTTCTAAACGCAGTAAAGTGATTGGAAGATAAATATTTTGGTTGGTGCGATTCCCCGGGTATTCTCAGGATACCGGGGGTATGGCAGAGCACATGGATTTTGTGTAACCGTTTTTTACAGGCTCTGCGCTTTTGTGAAAGGATTGCAATGCTTGTCTTGTTATGCAATAAAAATTCTAGTCCGGGTGCGTTGCACGTCTCAGGTGAAGAGAAAATATTATTCTTGCAAATACGGATAATCTGCAATATATTATAGTTTAAATTCATCCCGAGATTTTTCAAGGAGGTGATTGCCGTGTTTCCAGCGGTAGGAATGCCGGAAATGTTTATAATTCTGGTGGTGGTTCTTTTGCTTTTTGGTTCCAAACGATTGCCCGAGTTGGCAAAAATAATCGGAAAAAGCATGCGGGAATTCAGAAAAGCAGCTGAAGAAGTCAAACGAGAGATTGATATTTCAGATGATCTGTAATCTGTTAAAAATTTAGTTCTAGTCCATAAATAGTGGAGGATTTAACATGATGTTACCAAGCGGTCCTGAACTGCTTATTATCGTCTTTATTATTCTCTTGTTATTCGGTGCCAAGCGGTTGCCGGAGCTGGCAAGTGGTTTGGGAAAAGGCATCCGGGAGTTCAAAAAAGCCACACATTCGGAGCCGGAACCGGAGGAGAAGAATTCCAAGTCGAGTGAAACAAAACCAGAAGAACAAGAATAGAAGGACCAGAGTTTTGCATTTAACGGAATTGGCCTATACGCACCTCCGTGGTAAATTGGATCGTTCAGACCTCTCATGCGAAAAGCTGGTTGATCTCTATATTGAAAACATTCATGAACAGAAATCATTAAACGCTTATATAACCGTATTTGAGGATAATGCCCGGCAGAGGGCTATTGAGATCGATAACCGCATTGCAGGCGGGCAGGCGGGAATGTTGGCCGGAATGGTTGTAGCCATAAAGGACAACATCGTCATGAAAGGCGTTCCCACCACGTGTGGCTCCAGGATTTTGTCGAATTTTGTGCCACCTTATGATGCAACGGTCATCAGGAAATTGCTGGAACAGGATGCCATCCTGATCGGAAAAACAAATCTCGACGAATTTGCGATGGGCTCATCGACAGAAACGTCGAATTTTGCTGCAACCAGGAATCCGCACGATGCAGATCGGGTTCCCGGTGGCTCGTCGGGGGGATCGGCTTCCGCAGTTGCTGCCGGTTTATGCTGTGGTGCGCTGGGCTCGGATACAGGCGGATCGATCCGCCAGCCGGCGAGTTTTTGCGGTGTGGTTGGATTGAAACCCACTTATGGACGCGTATCGCGGTTCGGATTGGTTGCTTTTGCCTCTTCTCTCGACCAAATCGGCCCTCTTTCGCAGACTGTTTCCGATAACGCTCTTTTATTAAAGTCAATTGCCGGTTATGATCCGAATGATTCGACTTGTGCAAAGGTTGCCGTGCCGGACTATGACTCTTTTTTGCAGCAGGAGGTAAAAGGATTAAAAATCGGCAAGCCGGTGGAGTATTTTTCACGTGGCTTGGATCCTGAAATCAACAGAGCTATAGAAAATGTTCTGGAATCGCTGGCGCGGCGGGGTGCTGAAATCGTAGAGGTTTCTCTGCCCAACCTGGAATACGCTATATCCGCCTATTATATTATCGCCACTGCTGAAGCATCGTCGAATCTGGAACGATTTGATGGCGCGCGATATGGCTTTCGAAGCGCCGGAGCCAAAAATTTGGAAGAAATGTACGTCAAAAGCCGTAGCGAAGGCTTTGGCCCGGAAGTGAAAAGGCGTATTATGCTGGGAACCTTTGTACTTTCATCCGGTTACTATGATGCCTATTACCGCAAAGCGATGCAGGTGCGGACGCTTATAAAGAATGATTTTGATCGCGTTCTCAAGCAAGTCGACTGCCTGATTACCCCCACCAGTCCAACCACGGCATTCAAACTCGAAGAGAAACTAGATGATCCTTTGCAAATGTATCTCTCCGATATATATACGGTTTCGGTGAATCTCGCCGGTTTACCGGCGCTCTCTTTGCCTTGTGCAAAAGATCATCAAGGTCTACCTGTCGGCATTCAGTTTATTGCAAAGCCTTTTGATGAGGGCATGCTTTTTCGCATTGCCGATCATGTAGAGGGAAATCACACCTGCTGATCATCCAGTCATAAGCAAACAATCAGGGACGGAGAAAGCTATGACGAGCGTCAATTATGAGCCAATTATTGGATTGGAAATTCATATACAACTATTAACCCGCTCAAAGATATTTTGTTCGTGCTCTGCTCAATTCGGGGGCGAACCCAACACACAAGTTTGTCCGGTTTGTCTTGGCATGCCCGGCGTTTTACCTGTCTTAAATCAGAATGTTGTGGAATATGCGTTAAAACTGGGGTTAGCCACGGATTGTGAGATCAATCCGAGGGCACAATTTGCCCGTAAGAACTATTTTTACCCCGATCTCCCCAAGGGCTACCAGATTTCACAGTTTGAAAAGCCATTTTGTCAAAATGGCAAGATTGATATTGAGATGAGTGACTATGTACGCTTGGTGCGGTTGACCAGAATCCATGCGGAAGAGGATGCCGGTAAATCCATGCATGCAGAAGCTTATGTTGGAACGGATGAAACGCTGGTGGATGTCAATCGCTGTGGGGTTCCGCTTTTGGAGCTCGTTACTGAACCGGACATTCGTTCTCCTGAAGAGGCGGCTTGTTTTTTGATACATCTGCGACAACTGGTTCGCTATCTCGGGATTTGTGACGGTAATATGGAGGAGGCAAGCCTGCGCTGCGACGCAAACATTTCCCTGCGACCGAGAAGGGAGAAGGGCCTGGGGACAAAGACGGAACTGAAAAATATGAATTCCTTCAGTCACGTTGAGAGTGCGCTGAAATATGAAATATCCCGCCAATATCAGATGCTTTCCAATGGTGAAAAGATAGAACAGGAAACGCGAATGTGGAATGTGGATCGCGGCATCACCGAATCGATGCGCTCCAAGGAATTTTCGCACGATTATCGCTATTTTCCCGATCCTGATCTGGTGCCTGTTGTCGTTGACGATGCCTGGATCGAACGGGTCCGGCGCGATCTGCCTGAACTGCCGCTGCAGAGAAAGAAACGCTTTATCAAAGAATATGCTTTGCCCGAATATGACGCCAAAATTTTGACGGAAGACAGGGCGATTGCAGATTTTTTCGAGGCGGTTGCAGTCAAGGTGAAGGACAAAAAAGCGGCGAGCAACTGGGTGATGGGGGAGGTCTTGCGCTGTCTGAAAGAGAAAAAATGCAATATCGATGCGTTGCGACTGGAAGCCGATTCTCTTGTTGAAATTATTCAACTGATAGAATCGGGGACGATCAATTCCAAAATTGCCAAATCCGTGTTCAATGATGTTGTCGAAAGCGGCGACTCTCCGAAAAAAATTGTCAAAGAAAAGGGCTTGACGCAAATAACGGATCATGATGCTATTGAAAAGGCTATCGATCAGGTTTTGCAGGCGCACCCGGACGAGGTGGATGCTATTCGCGGTGGCAAGGATAAACTGATGGGCTTTTTCGTCGGCCAGGTCATGCGCGCAACCGGTGGAAAAGCAAATCCAAAATCCGTAAACCTCCTCATTCGCAAAAAGCTATCAGGTTCCTAGACCATTATCGAGGGTCTTTGTGGAAATAAGGACAAAAGTATTGACTCTATATATTAATTTTTTTAGATTTTTACTGGCTTGTTAAAGAAAGGTGAAAAGAGAAAAAAATGGCTAGCACATCGGATTTTAGAACCGGGCTGGTTCTCGTATTGGATGGTGAACTTTATGCAATCACCGGGTTTCAGCACGTCAAAATGGGGCGTGGCGGAGCGTTTGTACGTACAAAATTAAAACACATACAGACCGGTAAGGCAATTGAAAAGACCTTTCGCTCTGGAGAAAAGGTAGAGGATGCCCGGGTGATTCGTCGGCAGATGCAGTATTTATACGGAGAAGGTGATCTGCTGATGTTGATGGACCATGAAACGTATGACCAGATCGGTGCGCCATCCAGTTTGATCCAATCCGGGGGTGAGTTTTTAAAAGAGGGTGAAAACGTAGACGTTTTAACTTATAACGAGAATCCCATCGGTATCGAGGTTCCGACATTTGTTGAATTGGAAATAACGGAAACCGAACCGGGGCTCAAGGGCGATACGGTTTCCGGGGCAACGAAAAAAGCTGTGGTGGAGACTGGCGGAGCTGTTCAGGTACCTCTTTTCCTCGAGGAGGGGGACAAAATCAAAATCGATACGCGTACAGGGGAATACATTGAACGCGTAACTTAATGCAAAGGAGTATCTATGCAGGTGCAGAAAATCCGCGAACTCGTCAAACTTGTACATGAATTTAATATCGGTGAGATTCAGGTAAAGAGCTGGTGGGGCAAAAAGGTCACCATCAAGAAAAATGGGTCTTTAAGGGTTGATAAACGATCTGTCAGCGCGCCGGATATCGCTCCGGTTGTGCTCGAACCTGAACAACCAAGTGTTGCCCCTGAATCGAAGCCGGCTCCGCCACTGGACAAAGTACGGGAAGAGGATGAAAAATTGATCAAAATAAACTCTCCCATGGTGGGTACTTATTACTCCTCTCCGGCACCGGATGCCGATCCCTATATCAATGAGGGGGACAAGATATCGCCGGGAAAGGTATTATGTATTATTGAGGCGATGAAGCTCATGAATGAGATCGAGGCGGAGATTGCAGGTCGAATTGAAAAGATACTCGTTGAAAATGCCCAGCCTGTAGAATATAATCAGCCTCTATTTCTGGTAAAACCTGATTAAACAGGAATCGAAACCTTAAACTTATGGATAACAGGCGTGTTTAGCAGAATTCTTATTGCCAATCGTGGTGAGATCGCATTACGAATTATACGTGCGTGTAAAGAGCTCAACATAGAGACTGTAGCCGTTTACAGTGAGGCAGATGCTGAGAGTTTGCATGTTCGTTTTGCCGATCAGGCGGTTTGTATCGGCCCGGGACCGAGCCATCAAAGTTATTTAAATATCCCGCAATTGATCAGCGCTGCAGAAATTACCAATGCTGATGCCGTTCATCCCGGTTATGGTTTTTTGGCCGAGAGCGCTCATTTTGCCGAAATCTGCGAGTCCTGTGATATTCAGTTTATCGGACCAACACCTCAAACCATTTTGCGTATGGGAGACAAGGCGTTTGCCAAGGAAACCATGAAAAACGCCGGGGTGCCGGTGATTCCGGGCTCGGAGGGTATCATCAAAGATGTGCGGCAGGTTGAAAAACTGGCTCAGGGAATAGAGTTTCCCATTATATTCAAAGCCTCTGCCGGAGGCGGCGGCAGGGGGATGCGCGTGGTAAGATCAATCAGCGAAATCAGAAATGCGGCTGAAATGGCCATGGCCGAGGCCAAAGCGGCTTTTAATAACTCTGATATTTATATGGAAAAATACTTTGAAAATCCTCACCATATCGAAATTCAGATTTTGGGGGACAATCATGGTAATGTGCTCTCTCTGGGTGAACGGGATTGCTCCATACAGCGAAAACATCAGAAGCTGATCGAAGAATCACCTTCTCCGGTGGTTACACCGGAATTGCGTCAGGCAATGTGTGATGCGGCTATTCTCGGGGCTAAGAGCGTTCAGTATAACAGCGCCGGAACAATAGAGTTTTTACTGGATAAGGATGGTCAGTTCTATTTTATGGAGATGAATACCCGCATCCAGGTGGAACATCCGGTAACCGAAAAAGTGCTCGCTATTGATCTGATCAAATATCAAATTTTATCCGCTGCCGGCGAAAAACTACCTAAAAAAATGAAAAAATACAAATTGCGGGGACATGCTATCGAATGTCGCATCAATGCGGAAGATCCTTTCCAGGGATTCCGGCCGTCCCCCGGTGTGATTACCAGCTTTCATAGCCCGGGAGGACCGGGTGTGCGCGTCGATACACATGCATATGCTCAGTATAAAATACCACCCTATTATGACTCGTTGATTGCCAAAGTCATTACACACGGCAAAGACCGAAACGAAGCGATCGTTCGCATGATCAGAGCTCTGGAAGAATTTGTCGTAGAGGGTGTTGCCACCACCATACCCCTGCACTTGAGAATCTTTCACGATGAAAACTTTCAAAACGGAATTTTTGATACCCGGTTTCTGGAATCTTTCGATATGAACGTCCAAGTTTACACTTAATAACAGGAGGAAAAAAGATGAACGTACCAGAGAATTTACATTATACAGAGGAGCACGAATGGATCAGCGTCTCTGATAATATTGTAACTGTGGGAATTACCGATTATGCTCAGGGTGAACTGGGAGATGTGGTGTATGTTGAACTCCCGGAAGAAGGAGAGGAGTTTGCCCAAATGGATACCTTCGGTACGATTGAGGCCGTCAAGGCGGTATCGGATCTTTTCGCTCCTGTTTCCGGAAAGGTGGTCAAAATTAATTCTGCACTCGCGGATTCACCCGAAATCATTAACAAAGCTCCTTACGACGATGGCTGGATGATCCAGATCGAACTGGAGGATAAATCCGAGCTCGATCAGCTTTTAAATGCAGAGCAGTATAAAGAAAAGATTAGCTGAGCGAGGAGAATATAATGCCTTTTCTTTCCAATTCTTCGGAAGATCAAAAGGCAATGCTGAAAGCCATAGGAGTTGAAGATTTTCAGGCATTGTTAAGCAATATCCCTTCCGAGTTGTTGCTCGATAAAAAACTGGGTTTACCCGCCCCGTTGTCGGAATTCGAAGCTTTTCAGCATCTTAGAACTCTGTCGCTTGAAAATAAAAATACACAAGATCTGGTTTGCTTTTTAGGGGCCGGAGCCTATGATCATTATGTGCCCGCTGCGGTGAATCATATTTTAACCAGACCTGAATTTTATACGGCCTATACGCCTTATCAACCCGAAGTCAGCCAGGGAACCCTGCAGGCCATTTATGAATTTCAGACCATGATCTGCGAGTTAACCGGAATGGATGTTTCCAATGCTTCTCTGTATGACGCCGGCTCTGCTCTGGCTGAAGCGGTTTTGCTGGCCCATTCCCAGAAAAAACGCAATAAAATTTTCGTATCATCAACCGTACATCCCTGTTATATCGATATTATCCGTACCTATTGTCATGGCCAGGGAATAGAGATCAATTTGATTTCAGCGGAAAACGGAATAACGGATTTGAATCACTTAAAGGATTACATGGATGACCAGATTGCCGCTGTGGTGATGCAACATCCCAATTTTTTTGGCTGTCTCGAAGATATGGAAAAGGCTTCGGAAATAGTGCATGAACAGGGTGGTTTGTTTATCACGTCGAATGATCCGATTTCTCTGGCATTGCTCAAGCCACCTGGCGCATACGGAGCAGACATTGCAACCGGTGAAGGGCAGGTACTGGGAAATGCATTGAACTTTGGCGGGCCCTTTCTGGGTATTTTTACCGCTACCAGACAACTCGTGCGCAGAATCCCGGGCCGGATTGTCGGTGAAACCGTGGATCAGGACGGCAAACGCGGGTTTGTCCTGACGCTGCAAACACGTGAACAACATATCCGCCGGGAAAAGGCGACCTCCAATATTTGTACCAATCAGGGGCTGAATGCCCTTGCTGCGACGCTTTATCTTGCGCTGGTGGGAAAATCCGGCCTGGAACAGGCGGCAAATCACTGCCTGCAAAAGAGTCATTATCTCGCCAAACAAATCGGGGCCCTGGACGGATTTTCGCTTGAATTCGATCAACCCTTTTTTAAGGAATTTGTCGTTCATAGCGATATCCCGGTCAAAAAGGTTTTACATACCTGTGAGAAAAATGGTATATTGGCGGGTGTCGAGTTGGCACCGTTCTTTCCGCATATGGAGCATTGCTTTCTCTGTGCTGT
>CAZSOP010000105.1:0-10891 GCA_964608385.1 uncultured Cytophagia bacterium | reverse complement strand
ACTTGTTGCCTTTTAAAATCGTCCGCAGATTGGGCTTTATTCCATATTTTATGGGTAAGACGCAGAGCCGGAAAAAGCTGATACGACAACTCGAGCGCTATGGATTTGAAATTCATACCCATACGACCATATTGCATGCTCCCAGAGTCGTGTTTATCCGGCTGGCGAAATTGATATGCCGGACCAGAGCGGGATACGCCTGGTTCTTCAAAGTGCTGCGTCATTTTGAAAAACTGGAAAAATTGCCAACCCGGAATTATACCGGTTATTATGTTGCGATAAAAGCTGTAAAACGATGAAAATGCAAGGCCGATATGCGTTATGCGCTTTCAGATTTTTATTATTTATGCAAGACACCCATTGGACGGATACAATTTTTTCATGGTGTTTTTCAGCGATCCTGGCCGTTGTTATGGATGATTGCGTTTCTTTATCGCCGTCTCTTTCTGAGAAGAGTTAAAATTATCGTCATAATTGGTTCTTACGGAAAGACCACCACGCTTCGCGCAATAAAGACGGCGCTTGGGAGGCCGCTTTCAAAATATTATCAGGGCAATTGCTGGAGCTATGTCGCTGCAGCTGTTCTGCGTATACGGCCAAGAGATGCGTTTGAAGCCATTGAAATCGGCATTGACGGCAAAGGACAGATGGCAACATATGCCAGATTGGTGAATCCCCAATTGGTTGTGGTTACGTCGATAGGAAGTGAACATCATCGCTCTCTGGGAGATTTGCAACAGACTCGTTCCGAGAAGAGTCAGATGATCCGTCAACTCTCTCCCCGGGCAACCGTATTTTTGAACGGTGATGATTCCAATGTCCGATGGATGCGTCAGCGTACCCGTGCCCGGCTGGTGACGTTTGGCTTTTGTCCTGATAATGATGTTCGCGCTATTTTAGTTTATACAACATTTTCAGATGGAACGCGATTCCGCCTTTTAATGAATAAAATTGACGTTTCGGTGAAAACCCGGCTTTTGGGCAGGCATATGGTTTATCCCGTACTTTCGGCTCTGGCTGTTGCTCATGTTCTCGGTATCCCTCTTCAGAGCACGATCAACAGATTGGGTATTTTTGATCCGACGCCCGGCAGGATGCAAAAAGTCGAATTAAAGAATCACATTTTACTGATCAGAGATGAGTTTAAATCTTCTCTTGAAACCATCCAGAAGGCGTTCAAAGTTCTTGAAAGGAGATCGGGAAAGCGCAAGATCATTGTTATGGGGGAGGTGTCGGAACCGCCGGGCAGTCAGGGACCCATTTATCGCGAGATCGGCGGGGAAATGGCGGCTATTTTTGATCAAATTGTCATCGTTGGGGTGAATTATCAGCGTTATGCCAGCGGTGCCACAAAAGCCGGTTTCTCCCGGGAGCAGATTTTCGATGCGGGCAATTCGATAATGGAGGCGATACGATATCTTAAAAAACACCTTAAAAGCGGCGATATCGTTTTTATCAAAGGGCGTGATACACAGAGGCTCGAACGTATCTCCCTGGCTTTGATGGGCCGGAAGGTTAAATGCGACATCCAATCGTGTGATGCCCGGCCGCATCGCTGTGATACCTGCCCTATGCTGGAAACGGGATGGACGAGCAAAGTCGTTATCTAAAGAGGAAATCGTTATGATTATCGATGTGCTGGACCGGTGGCTGGAGAAAATTCCGCTTATTTATCCCTATTATTTCAAACGCGCTGCTCTGCTTAAAAAGAATGCAGCACTCTTGATGAATAGAATGGGGTGGCTCAAACCGTACACTTTTGTTCAGTGGCTGGTCACCAATCGCTGCAATATGAAATGTCCCTTTTGCGAGTCCTCCTCCGGATTACCCGAGGCAAATGAACTGAATACAAAGGAAGCAAAAGCCCTTATCGATGATCTGGCACAAATGGGCGTGAAACGCCTGCTTTTTTCCGGCGGCGAGCCTCTTACCCGGCCGGATATCGTCGAATTGATGGGGTATGCGGATTTTCGGTCTTTGAAAATTGGACTGGCGACCAATGGCTATCGCGTGGAAGAGCTGTGGAATGACATAAAAGGTTTTGATTATTTTCTTTATTTTACCAGTCTGGATGGTCCGGAGCCCTTTCACAACAGAATTCGGGGAAATGAACAGGCCTTTTCAAAAGCCCTGAAAGCGATCGACTTGTTCAACGCTATCGCTCCGGTTAGAATGGTCAATACGGCTGTGTATGGCGAAAGCCTGAATCGTTTACCGGAATTATTCACTATCGTCAGGCGATCCGGCGCCAATGCCTGGCATCTCTGTCCTATTACAAACGTCGGCCGGGCAGAGGATGATTCCCGTTTTTACCTCAATGCCGAACAGCAGGCACACCTGATCGGATTTATTCAACAGCACAGAAAGGAACTGGATATCGATCTTGGTGAGTCACACTATTATTTAAAACTGCTGGCCGACACACCCTTTGGTAAACCGCCCTTTTGCGGTGCCGGTCTGACACGATGCGCCATTATGGCCAACGGAGACGTGCTCGCCTGCCAACAAATCTATGACCGCAGTTATGCCGAGGGTAATATCCGCCATAAACCGTTTTCACAACTCTGGAGAGAGGGTTTTAAAGCGATTCGTCGCAGCGAGCCTTTTATAGCCGATTGCAGGACCTGCGCCCTTATGAGTAGCTGTCAGGGCGGATGCTGGGCTGAAATGATGAAGGAAAAGAGTTGCCAAAAAGTAAAATGGGATGAACGCTCTTTATGACTATAACTGAACCCTTTCAGATACACCAATTGGCAGTAATGAGTATGGTCAAGCGATTTGCTCTGCTGCCCCGAATGTTGCGTCTGAGGGTGTGTAGCTGGACTCATGATGAACAAAATGCCGGGGTCAGATATATCGGGGAAGGGGAGAGCCTGGTTTGGCTGAAAGATAGCGTATTTAAAAACTGGTATTTAGAGAGTAAAGCCGTCATCGCACCGTGGCAAATACAAAGATATTGCAGCCATGACGGTGTTACCATTATTGAGATCAACCGCCTCTTAAAAGGTCTTTGCCGTTCACAATGGATAACCTATCCCTGGATACGTCAAAAGGTCGATCTCGGTGGCACTCTTTATCGCACCAGGCGCAGGGCTATTGAAAATAACTATGGCCGTAAAACCAGAAAGTATGGCTATACATTCACATGCACACGGGAGCCGAACCAAGTCGATATTTTTTACGAGCACTATTATTTGCCTTATATCCGCTGGCGCTATGGTAATTTGAGTCATGTGAGAACGAGAGCGAGCATTCGCAACCTTTTGCATCAGGGAAAGGGACTTCTTTTCAAAATAGAAATATCCGGGGACTGGGTGGCTGCGATTTTTTGCGTGCGCAACACCGATCGGATCACGATACTGACTGTGGGTGTGGCAGGGGATTTTAGAAGACATTTGCATCGCGGTGCGCTTTCGGCTGGATATTATTTTCTCACAAAGTGGGCGCAGGAGAATGATATTGCCGTGCTCGATCTTTTGCGCAGCAGGCCTTTTACGAATGATGGTGTCTATAATCATAAGAGAAACTGGGGGGCGCAGCCTTGTCGCGATCCCTGGCCGCATACCTGCTGGATGCTTTTGCTGCCGCAAAGCTACGCTATTCCAGAGGTATTGTATCCGTTGTTGATATGGCGACATCGCCGTTTTCTGCCATTAAGCGAATTGTTATAGATTTATTTTTTATATGTATGAACATCAAGAATAGGTTAAGATGAGCGATAAAGTTAGCCATGCCGCTATCTCGGTAATTATACCTGTTTATAATGATGCAGACAATCTCGAGCGCTGTCTGAACCGGCTGTTTTTATCGACCTTTGAAGATTTTGAATGTATCGTCGTCGACGACGGTTCAACCGATGCTTCCGCTGCTGTGGCCCGCTGTCATGATGTTAATTTGATTCAGATCAGCAACGCCGGACCGGCTGCCGCCCGAAACCAGGGTGCGCGCCAAGCCAGGGGCAGAATTCTCTTTTTTATAGATGCCGATGTGTTGTGCCATGCGGATACGCTGGAGAAAGTTTATCAGGCGTTTCAACGCGATAATATTGATGCTGTCTTTGGAACCTACGATGATGAACCCGCGCACAAAGGTGTTGTCAGCCAATTTAAAAATCTGTATCATCGCTTTACCCACCAGAGAGCCCGTGAAGAGGCGCATACCTTTTGGGCAGGGTGTGGTGCCATCAGGCGCGATATTTTTCTTGATATGGGTGGCTTTAATACAAAATACCGAAAACCGATGATAGAGGATATCGAACTCGGATATCGTCTGACCAAAGCCGGATATAGAATTCGTCTGATCAAGGCGTTGCAGGTCAAACACCTGAAAAAGTGGACTCTGATTCAATTGATAAAGACCGATGTCTTTCAACGCGGTATCCCCTGGACGATTCTCATGTTAAAAAACCGCAAATTACAAAATGATCTTAATGTCGGTAAGGGGCAACGGATTTGTGTGGCTTTGGTGTTCTCACTTGTTCTGCTCTTTTTCCTTCCGTCCCTCTATGGGCTGCTCTATGCTTTTTTTGCCATTTTAGCTGTTATCTTAATCAATTTCAAGCTGTATCTTTTTTTCCTCTATAAACGCGGCTTTGTTTTTTCGATAAAAGCCCTTTTCCTGCACCTGTTATATTATCTTTATAGCGGCATATCCTTTCTCATCGGTAACGTTCAGTATCACATCCTGAAGCGACATTAAATGGGAGAAGATGCCATCGACGCTAAACAAAATTTAGTGATCATCGGGGCTGGTCCGGCGGGCCTGACCTGTGCCTATGAATTGTCAAAGCATAGTGACACGTGTGTGATTCTTGAAGGCGATCATATCGTCGGGGGTATTTCGCGAACCGTGGAATACAGTGGATTTCGCTTTGATATTGGCGGTCACCGTTTTTTTACCAAAGTTCCCTATATTCAGAAAATATGGCAGGAAATTCTGGGAGAGGAATTTTTAATTCGACAGCGAAAATCGCGTATTTTTTATAATGGCCGTTTTTTTGACTATCCCCTGACCTATCGCAACGCCTTGCATAATCTCGGTATTACGGAAAGCGTTAGAGTTTTTGCGAGCTATCTGGCCGCCAAAGGATTTCCACACCGCCGTGAAGATAATTTTGAGCAGTGGGTAAGCAACCGGTTCGGTAAAAGATTGTACGAAATATTTTTCAAAACCTATACGGAAAAGGTATGGGGAATTTCCTGCGATCAATTATCCTCGCAGTGGGCTGCGCAACGCATTAAAAATTTATCGTTAAGCGAAGCGTTGAAACATGCCATTTTCAACCGTTCCACCGATAAAAGCGGAGAGGTCATCACGTCATTAATTGAAAAATTCTATTACCCGCGGTATGGTCCGGGGATGATGTGGGAACGATGCCGTGAAAAACTCGAAAAAAGCGGCAATTGCATCGACCTGAATCGCCGGGTCAGTAAAATTTACCATGCGCATATGAAAATCAGCGGCGTTCAGGCTGTTTCCGCCGGCGGTGAAAAAGTAGAGTATGGTGCATCTCATCTCATCAGCTCTATGCCATTGCGCCATCTCATCTTTGCTTTCGATCCGCCGCCTCCGGCCCAGGTGTTAAACGCCGCAGGCGAACTGCGTTACCGCGATTATTTTACCGTGGTTTTAATCATCGACAAACCTCATATTTTTGATGACAACTGGCTCTATATTCATTCTGCGGACGTGCTGATGGGTAGAATTCAAAATTACAAAAACTGGAGTCCCGACATGGTGCCGGACGTTTCAAAGACCTCACTGGGACTGGAATATTTTCTCTGGAAAGATGACCCTCTATGGAACAAACCCGATGCTGAATTGATTGAGCTGGGGATGTCGGAATGCGTTAGAATCGGCCTAATCGCTCGTGAAGATGTTTTACAGGGTACCATCGTGCGAATGGAAAAAGCCTATCCGGTTTATGATGCAGAATACGATGATAATCTCGATATTATTCGCAATTATGTTTCAGGTTTTGAAAACCTGCAAACGATTGGCCGCAACGGTCTGCACCGGTACAATAATCAGGACCATTCTATGCTAACCGGAATATATGCCGCCCGAAATTTGTATGGCGCAACGCATAACATTTGGCAAGTTAATACGGAAAAGAGCTATCTGGAGGAGAGCGAGACAGAACGTGCGGATGAAACCGTGAATGAATTTTTAAAGCAGGAATTCGCTTATCTCGATGCGCCTGCTTTGGGAATTTCCATTGCTGTTGTATTGGCACTCCTTGTTTTTGCGGTCACCTTGTTTGCCTGGCTGGCGAATGAAAAATCACTCATTTCAGCGCTTTACTTATTGAACAATTATCTTATCGGTTACCGGGTGTCCCCCTTCGGTGCGGTGTTGGGAGGTATTGAAACGGGTATCCTGGGATACATATTGGGTTATATTTTTGCCGGACTCCGAAATCTGGGCATTAGACTATACGCAAAGAGAACAAAAGAATATTTCGAATCCTTGCAAAACAAGGATATACTGAATTGATTCATTCAGGAGGATAATATGAAAAAAACGGATGAAGATGAAATTATTCTATCCACCGTGGCGCATATACATGCCACTATACTCGCTGTCATCTGTGGCCTGGTCGGCGGTGGTGTTATTTTTTTCATGACCGCCTGGTTGTTGATCAAGGGCGGTGAAATCGTGGGTCCGCATCTGAAACTGCTAAGCCAGTTTTTTTTCGGCTATTCGGTTTCATGGGGCGGTAGTCTGGTTGGTTTTATCTGGGGCTTTATCTATGGAGCCATTATAGGCTGGCTCATCGGTAAAATTTATAACCATGTAATCCACTGGCGCCACAAGTTTGGAAAAGACGACATCGCATAGTGGTTAGCAGCCTATAATGACAAACCGGATACAAGAAAGCAACAGATGTCTCTCTTGTCAGCCCCGGCTGAAGAAAGCGCTGATGAACACGAGAAAATAGATCACCATGAATACCCGGGCGATAATCAAAAATGCATAGGTAATGAAAAGAGATCGGGTCTGTTTTTCCACCGCTCTGGACAGAACCTCAAAGGCATTGGATAGGGCAAAGCGCTGGAACCAATCTGCGGCTTCTCTCAGCCTCATCTCCTGTTCGTATGTTTACGATACTTTTTGGCCATGTGCAAGGAAAATTTGAATCTGTCGAAAAGGGCGCACCTTCATTTTTGGACTGGAGCGGATAAAAAGCGTCACGGTATTTTTAGACTTTGAATGCCCTGATCGGTCAGGAAAATGGGGTGGAGAGGGAAATGGTATCAAAATAGCAAACTGAATTGTCGAATCATTGTTTTTGCTGTGGAATATTGTTTGACTATATCCCGATAACCGCTCAAGAGGCTGCAAGTAGAAAAAAGTGGCAACTTTTTTCTCTGCCTCTTACACCATGCCGGAGGGGAAATAGCTTCTGCCGGAGCAGTCGAAGCTCCGGCAGAGAGGAGAAATCAGCAGTGGGCGCAACAGGTACTTTGGTACCGATTCAGATACCCTGAATGACTTTGCGAAAATGGAATCCATAGATCGCCATGGTGATGGCGGTGGGAAATTTTCTGGGATGGTTAAAGAGCGTATAAAAAACGAGCTTCCAGTAATAGCGCCGGCCATTTTCCAAAATTCCCAGTTTCCAGATTGAGCGAAAAAAGGCATGCAGCTCTTCCGGCTTGATGCGTAGCGGGATTTTTACCGGCATTTTATACTCTTTGAGGAAGAGTTTTACCCGTTCGTAATAGGCTTTTGGCGAATAGATGGTGGTGACGATTTGTTTGTAGCCTTTGATGAGCTCCTGATATTTCATTTTGGGTATGAAATTGATCGATCCATCCATATTATCTCCGCTCATCAGATTGAGCAGGCGGTCTTCCGATTTGAGGCGGTTAAACAGTTTTGTGCCGGTGGGCGCATTCAGCAAGCCGACCATGGCGGTAACGATACCGCTTTTCTGAATAAAGCTGATCTGTTGTTCAAAAATAGAGGGGGGATCGTGGTCAAAACCGACGATAAAGCCCCCGGATACCCGCAAGCCCTCTTTCTGCAGCAGCTTTACAGCATCGATCATATCGAGTTTCTGGTTTTGTGCTTTGCCGCATTCGGCCAGACTCTCATGATTCGGCGTTTCGATACCGATAAAGATGTGTGTAAATCCGGCTTTGACCATGAGTTTGAGCAAGTCGATATCGTCGGCAAGATTGATCGATGCTTCGGTGGTAAACTGGAAAGGATATCGATGCTTTTGTGACCAGTTGATGAGAGCGGGCAGAACCTCTTTTTTCAGTTTTTGTTTTTTACCGATAAAATTATCATCCACAATAAAGGCATTGCCGCGCCAGCCGGACTCGTAAAGTGACTGCAGTTCCGCCAGCAGCTGTGCTTTGCTCTTGGTGCGAGGGTTGCGGCCGTTGAGCAAGACAATGCTGCAGAATTCACAGTCGAACGGACATCCGCGTGAATATTGGATGCTCATCTGGGCATATTTTTTTTGATTCAGCAGGTTCCACATGGGCGGCGGTGTTGAATCGAGAAGTGGAAAATCACCGCACTGATAGACGGCTTTGATATTGTTACATTCAATATCTTCAACAAGTTTTGGCATGATGCTTTCCGCTTCGCCCAGCACCAGATGGTCGATTCCGACCAGTCTTTCATGTTCGGTGGTCACCAGGGGGCCGCCGGCGATGATGGGTGTCTCCAGTCCGTTACACCGTCTTGCTGTTTTTTTAAATGAGTCAAGTTGGATACTCATGCCGCCGAGAAAAACATAATCAGCCCATTCAATATCTTTATCGTGTAATTTTTCAATATTTATATCAATAAATTTCTTTTCCCAGTCCTGCGGTAACATCGAGGCCACCGTCAGGAGCCCGAGGGGTATATCAGATGCTTTTTTGGAGATAAAACGGATCGCGTTCTTAAAACTCCAAAAAGTGGCAGGGGTTTCGGGATTGACCAAAAGAATCTTTTTCATTTTCACCTCATCGTTTGGTTTTTGGTTTTGAATTTTAAAAAATATCTACTATGTTAATATAAGAAATTTTATTATTGAGATTTGTAAAACTATTGTAAAACCCGATTAAACGGATGAACAAAAAAACCTCTCTTTTTCGCCATATTCTGGTTTTTGTACTGGCTCAGGTTGCCTGGCTTTCTTTGGTGGGATTGTGGATTTACTGGCATGTGTCCAATCATATCGTTTTCAGTCAGGTCAGTGAATGGATTTCGCCGCGCACCATCTCGAGAACATCGAATATTGCTGTATTTGTCGGCGGACTGGTGCTTCTGGTCGCGATATCGTTCGCAATGTCGCTTATTTTTCGGAATCTCAATGTTCAGCTTAATTTAAACCGGTTTTATGATAATTTTATCGCCAATGTGACTCATGAACTCAAATCTCCACTTGCCTCTATGCAGCTCTATCTCGAAACCATGAGTGAGCGAAATTTATCAAAGACAAAACAAAAAGAATTTTTACTGTTGATGCGCAAAGATGCAATACGTCTTAACAATCTCATCAATTCCATTCTTGAGATTGCCAAACTCGAACAAAAAAAGGTCGCTCATGATTTTTATATTTATAATGCAGATAAACTTATCAGTGATATTGTCCAGGAGGCGCGGCAGCAATCCAAATTGCCTGCTGACGCTATATCTTTACGGGGTAAGGGGGAATGTCGAGTCGTGGTTGATAAACAGGCCATGTTGATTGTTTTTAACAATCTTATGGATAATGCGATTAAATATAGCGTCGGGCATCCGGCTATCGATATCGTTCTCTCCTCCAGCGTTAAAAATTTTACGGTTTGTTTTGTCGATCATGGAATCGGGATTTCTTCGAAAAAGCAGAAAAAAATATTCAACAAATTTTACCGGCTGCACGATGGCCGCAGCCCCACTGTCAAAGGCACAGGTCTTGGCCTTTATTGGGCCCGGGAAATTGTAAAATACCATGGCGGTCGTATTTCAGTGCATAGCGAGGGAAAAGACCTGGGAACGAAATTCACTATCGAACTACCTGTCTATCCGGCAACCAAACGACGTTATATCAAAAAACTGCTAAAGCTGACCCATAACTTGCGCCAGTCGTCTGGTCAGGAAAGAGAGGAGCAGTATGACACCGCAACATAAACTTCTCGTCGTTGAAGACGAAGAGAGCCTGGCTACCGGGCTATTATTCAATTTGGGTGAGGAGGGGTATGACGTCATGAGGGCGGAAGACGGCCGCAAAGCGCTGGAACTTTACCGTACCAACCGGTTCGATCTTATTATCCTCGATATTATGCTTCCCTATATCGATGGATTCCAGGTGGCTGAACAGATATTAAGCGATGACCGACAAATGCCTATTTTGATGTTGACCGCCCGCACCAGTGCAGAAGACAGGATAAAAGGGCTGGAGATCGGCGCCGACGATTATCTGACAAAGCCGTTTCATCTTAAAGAGTTGTTGCTCCGGGTACGCGGTATGCTCAAACGCAAAGCCTGGTACCAGTCGGCGAGTGATTCTGAACCCGTTGTTAAATTCGGCAACAATCGCGTCAATTTTGCTGATCTGAGCGCAAGTTCCGGCAAACAAAAATTTCGCCTTACTCAACGCGAAGCCATACTGTTGCGCTATCTGATCGAGCATGAGAACAAAGTGGTTTCCCGCCAGGAATTGCTAAAGCACGTCTGGCACCTTGATGCGGAAATTGACACCAGGACAGTGGATAATTTTATTATGCGGCTGCGCAGATATTTCGAACCCAATCCGGCTCAACCGGTATATTTTATCAGCATCCGCAGTGCCGGATATATGTTTCAGATCAATAGCGGTCGCGGATAGGGCAACAGCTAACTGTCCCGGACCGAGTAATTTGTCTGTGCATAAAGGGTAGAGCGACATTTATTATTGTATCGGAAA
>CAZSOP010000104.1:0-10932 GCA_964608385.1 uncultured Cytophagia bacterium | reverse complement strand
CGATCTCGATAACATGTCGCTTGATTCCCTCTGGTATGGTTATTGGCTATCTGATGTCGAATGGTCTCCGGATGGAAAAAAATTATTAATGACGGGAGGCCCGAGTTTATTTGGCGATATCGGAAAAAACGTTCCGGATCAGTTGATGCCGAATGAATACGATACCCAGGCCTATGTTTACGATCTTGCGTCGGGATCGGTCAATGTTATCAGTAAATCGTTCAAACCCAGTATTGTATCTGCAAAATGGTCTGAATTTGACGGCAATATTTACGTATTAACGGTGGATAAATCCTACCAGCATTTATATCAGTATGATAGCAAACGAAATGCCTTCAATTATCTCGACACAAGTTGCGAGGCCATAGAAACGTTTCATCTCGCCGAAAACCGTCCCCTGATCGGTCTGATCGGATCCGGTGTAACAACACCCCATAAAGCCTGTATTTATGAACCCGGCAAACAAGCGAGAGTCCTGACGTATCCGGCAGAAGGACATTTCAAAAATGTAGAACTCGGTCGCGTCGAGTCCTGGACTTTTTATAACAAAGATTCCAAGGTTATTTACGGACGTATTTATTACCCCCCCGATTTTGACCCCGAAAAAAATTATCCCTGCATTGTCTACTATTATGGCGGAACCACTCCTGTGGAGCGATCTTTTGGCGGCCGCTATCCCAAGAATGTCTGGGCAGCCAACGGATATGTGGTTTACGTGATGCAACCGAGCGGTTCTGTCGGTTTCGGACAAGACTTTTCAGCTCTGCACGTCAATGACTGGGGTAAAATCGTTGCTGACGATATCATCACCGGCGTTGAATATTTTCTCAAACTGCACAGTTTTGTCGATCCAAAACGCGTGGGCTGTATCGGTGCCTCCTACGGCGGTTTTATGACCATGCGTCTTTTAACCGAAACCGATTTATTCGCCACTGCTGTGGCACATGCCGGCATCAGTTCGCTCGCCGGCTATTGGGGCGAGGGATATTGGGGATATCTCTACAGTGCCGTGGCAACAGCGAACAGTTTTCCATGGAATCGCAAGGATATCTATGTGGATGCGAGTCCGCTCTATGCCGCCGACAAAATCACAACCCCGTTGCTGCTGCTGCATGGCACCGATGATACCAATGTGCCGCCGGGCGAAAGCTATCAGCTTTATACATCTCTGAAACTTTTAGGGAGAGATGTCGAGCTGGTGACGGTCAAAGGCGAAAATCACCATATCCTTACATTTGATAAACGGTTAAAATGGAGCAAGACCATTATTGCCTGGTTCGATAAATATCTGAAGGATGAACCGGCCTGGTGGGAAACGCTTTATCCGGCACTCTGACAGAAGCTCTGTCAAGGTGCCAGGCAACTATTCGAAATCGATAGTAATAACTTTTTAGACGATACGCTTTTTAACCGGGTCCCATTCTACCTTTCTGCCCTTCAGATAGGCTTGCGTGGCCATATGGCAGGCAATACCTTCTTCAAAACCGAAATCAATATGACACATTGGCGTCTTTCGGGCACGGATAGAATCGATCCAGTCTTTGACATGAAGATGGGTGGCATCGACGCATTTGCCCTGCCGATAGGTATAAAACAAGCCCTTGCTGCTAAAGTACTTTTCCGTTGCCGAGGTGACCGCATCCACGCCTTGCGCTCCTGCTTTATAGGAGAACAACGGCAATGACAAATCGATGATACCATTTTCAATCTTATCTCGATAGCGCTCTGATTCCATTTCCGCACTGACCAGGACATCCTCTCCCACGTTCATGGTGGCATCCTGACCCATAATCACCCGGCCTCTCCAGTTGCCGTTGGCGAGAGTGGCACTGTAAACAATAGAGAGGTTGCGTTCGGGGTACTCGAGGACAACGTGAAAGACATCCGGCACATCGCGCCCGTCTTTATAGTGATAAATACCTCCGGAAGCGGCAGCGGTTTTGGGTATGCCCAGCTGCAGAATTTGATTGATGGCTGCATATTCGTGCGATAATAAATCACCGGCAAGTCCGGTACCATAATCAAACCAGCATCTCCAACGGAAAAAACGCTCAAGACTGAAAGGCACTTTGTGAGGCGCAGGCAGTTGAAACTGCTGCCAGTCCACTGTCCGGGGATTGGCTTCTTTTGGTATATTCCATACCCAGGCACCGCCCGGAGAATTGCGGTTGGTCGTGGTTTCAACAAGAGTAATGTTGCCGAGGATATTTTTTTTAATGACTTGTTGAGCAATGAGATGGCTTTCCGATTGGTGGTTCTGATGTCCGAGCTGAAAGACAACGCCGCTCTCCTTGACAGCGTCAGTCACCTGGTACACCTCTTCTTCTGTACGGGTGATGCATTTTTCCAGATAAATATGTTTTTTTGCTTGTGCGGCATTGATGGCAATGGGGGCATGCCAGTGGTCAGGGGTGGCAATAATGACCATATCGACATCTTTGCTCTCCAAAAGATCCTGATAATAGCGATAGGCTTTGGCTTTGCGTTTGCTTTTCGTCTTAATCGGGCTGATCTCATTTTCAGAGGCTTCAACACCCTGGTTTAAACGCGTTTCAAAAAGGTCGCAAACCGCGGTAAATTCGACATTTAGATCTTCTTGCTCCATAAAGGTCTGCAATTCTCTGTTGAGCGAATTTTCAGCGGCTTGTTTTGCTTTCTCTTTAATCCAGTCCGGATGCGCAAAACCGGCTCCGCGTAGCAGATGCTGGCCGCGGCCTCCATATCCGATGATGCCCAGCCGCAAACGGTCGCCCGACCGGCTCGGGATCACACAGGGCGGATCAACTTTTATGTCATCCAGTCCGAGCTCTGCTACGATTTGTTGTTTTTTTCGGTTTTTGAAATTCTGTTTTTGCAAATAGTTGTAGGCAAAAACCCCCAGGACGGGAACCGTAGCCAAACCCTTTAATAATTCCCGTCGACCGATTCCAGTATCCTTTTCAGTCGATTTATTTTTTTCGCTCATTAAAGAACCTCCCGGCTGTTACTTTTTACAAATCAATCTGTCCACACCGATCATTTTGCTGGTGGGGAAGAATGCCAGCACCAATAAGGCGGCAAATTCTATCAAATTTTTATTTACAATCATATAACTCCCTTCGCTCGGCATGCTGTAGGTAAATCCGATAAATGGCGGATTTGCCAAATAATAAAGTAAAATTAAAAAGGCACCAGCATAGGAGGCAATGGTACTGAGGAATCCCAGAATCAGCGCCAGACCGATCGCGATCAAGCCCCATATATTTAAAAAATCCACAATTTGCAGCGCCGTTGCATTTTTTGCAATGCTTTGAAATATGCCGGCAAAGATGCCCTGAGATTCGGCCAAATATGCCGCTGATGTCCAGTAGGGATTTGTGAGTTTTACCAGTCCTTCATAAAGGAAATGCCACCCGATCAACACGCGTAACAGCACCAGCAAAGAAAGCTGCATTCCGCCAAGAGCGGATAATTTTTTACTCGCCTCACCCATTTCAGGTCCCTTTCAATTGGCTTGGTTATCTCTTAAACATAAAAATTATTATTTTTATGCACAAGAAAAATGATCACGATATTAATAGCATTTCTTATTACAGTCGGGCCAGTAACCAGACAAAGGGAATTGCAGCTATGGAGAGCAGGCCGCTGATCCAAAAGGCGGTATTCAATCCAAAATGATCACCCAATAGTCCGACAAACACAGCAATCAGCGAGGAAACGATAAAATTTATCGTCATAAAAATACCGTTCATAAAGGCGGGACGCTCTTGCCCTTTTTCCTGAACCAGAGCCAGCAATACAGGTGTGGCTGCAAAAAGAGCAATTCCCGAAAAAATGAGGAAAACAACGCGCAAAACACCAGTGCTGAGCAGAAAGAGGGCAACTGCAACGGGGCCGGCAAAAGAGGTCAGATACAACACTTTATTTTTACCGATTCGATCTGAAAGCCAGCCGGCAACCAAAGTCCCTGCCGCTCCGGCGGCCTGAAGTATGGAGAGGGAAATTCCTGCCGACCATAAACTCGATCCCTGATGTGTCAAAAATGTGGGCAGAAACAACGTCATGGCCGTCTTGGCACAGGCGCGAAACAATAACAATGCGCCAATGGCCAGAAAAAAGGGCGCAAACATTTTAGTGGTTTGGGCAACACCCTGAGGAGGATGATGAATACCAACTTGCAGGTCCTTAACGCTTAGCCAAAGCACCAGGGAGGCGAGAAATCCGACCGGCATCAAACGATACGTTCCTTCCAGGCCCCATACCGACACGGCAGTCAAAATCGCGATGGGTCCGAGTGTACGCGCTGCTTCACCGCCCACCATATATACACTCATTCCTTTTCCGACCTTGTCGCCTGAGACCTTTTTTACCATGACCGGGGCGGGAACATGCCAAAATGCAGATCCGATACCCATAATTAAAAGCAATATGACCAAAGCAACATAAGAAGGCGCCATACCCAGCAAGCTCATGGAAACAGCGGTAATGGCGGGAGCGGCAATGATCAGGTAGCGGATACCGGCACGGTCGGCCACGATACCGATAAAGGGATTGAACAAAGAGGGCAAGCGCTGTGCAAGCGGTAAAAGGCCGGCGAGCGAATAGCTGAACCCCAGCTTATCGATCAAAAGGGGCAAAAGAGGGGCCAGAAAGGAACTGTATATATCATGGCATAAATGAACAATACTGATAAGAAAAACTCTAGCCGTATGAAAACGTCTCATCACCACTCCGGATTATTAGAATTTTAAATTTAACTATTTTATTTTAGTTTTCAAAGTACTAACATTAAACTATATGCAAACCTTATTGACTTTGAGGTGTCTAATACTATGAGAAGAGAACCGGACAAGCGAGCAAGGATATGAACTCCGAGAGGAATTGAAAAAAGCGTTAGAGATGCTTTCCGCGAGGCAAAGAATGGTTTTTATTCTCAAACATATGCAGGGTTACAGAATCAAGGAGATCGCCGGCCTTCTGGAAATTGCCGAAGGTACGGTTAAAAATACCCTCTTCCGGGCGGTGCAAAAGCTGCAAAAAGAAATGTCTCATTTGTATGTTCAATCATAACAATTGTTAAAAACACGAGGGATATATGCAAAATAGATGCAAAACGTACAGGCAACGATTAATCCTGTACATGTACGATGAGCTCTCACTTTTGGAAAAATCAGAGCTGGAGTTGCATCTGACATCCTGTTCCGGTTGCCGGCAAGCCCTGGAAGAGACGAAAAAATTTTATGCAATGGTTCCCAGAGAATACCTTTATACTCCATCCGAGAATGAACTCAAGGCTTTACGCAACACAGTGGGCTTGAAACTGCAGCAACGGGAGGAAAAGAAACGATTTTCTTTTACGTTTTTAGCGCCAAAACCGGTTTACCAGATCGGTTTTGCACTTTTTCTAATTGCGTTTGGATTCTTATTGGGCAGGACAACACTATTTGGCGAAAAAATGAATCCAATTCCATACAACGCCCTTATAACCGCCAACGAGATCGTTCAAACCCGGAACAGTGCCATCAATCCGATACTGGCGAGCGTCGACAAGTTGAAATTTGATCCTGAAACCGGAGAAATTGAGATTTCCTACCCCCAAAATGGCGAAGGGCTGATGCTTAAAATGACATCAGTCCTTTGTCTTTAACAGCGCAATAATTTGATTCAATACAACCGCAGCTTCTGCGGTTGGGAATTCATTCTTTTCGCCCCATTGCGGTGATTCTTCACCCTGGCCGTTTATGACAATGCAATCAAATTTATTCCGTTGCTCATATTCCGTTACGGCATGATCGGCACGCATTAAGAGTGTATCGTCGGACATGTTATCCAGACCCGCACGGCGACGGGCGTAGAGTCTTTTCAGCATCTCCTGCCTGAGAACGTCACGCCAGGAACAATTTTGTTCCCGGCTTTGTCGTTCGAGCTCTTTTTGGCTGAGCGGGGCAATAAAAACCTTGAGCAATGGAAGCTCCGGCATATGGTCATGAACCCATTTCTCAACAGGACGCAACCAGCTGGAGTTGAGCTCACACCAGAGAATATCCGCTTTCAGAGCTTTGGATTTGATTTCGTGCCCCGCATCCAGTCCCTGAACTTCTCCTGGCCTGATCTCCTGTAATAAATAATGCTGCGGATTTTGCCGCTGCTTTTCCTCCATTTTTTGCAACGATTCAAAATACCAGGGATGCCCCTGGCTTTCGCCGGCACGCATCTTCCGCGGCGTGGTCAGTACGGTTCGTTCGATAGATAAATCAAGTACCGGAGCAAGTTGGAGCAGTTTTCCGATAATCGTTGTTTTCGCCATACCGGAAGGACCGGAAAAAAAGATTGCTTTCATATATACCTCTTCTTTATCGGGCCTGAACAAATTCATTCGGATGTAAAAGCATAAGGGCGAATGCAATCGTATAAATCACCAAACCGATACATAAAATAATACCCCCGGTTTTATAAGCCCTGGTTTTACAATTACGCCGCTGCAGAACATCATGGAGCGTTTTCTCTATAGAGTCTCCGGTCTCGGAGGTGATCCAGCGAATCCCCATTACCCTGGCATAAACCCATATTGCACTGATCAAAACCGTGCTCAAACCCGTGATGATCAATATTTGGGACAACTTGCTGGTTGCAGCAATAATCCGTCCCGAAAAACCGGTGACGGTAATCACGATTCCGGCCAGACTCATCAACACCTGTGCCCGGCTATAGAGAACATTCAGCTGATTTTCCAGGATTTGCAAAGCACCCAGTTTCTCTCCTTTTGCGAGTGAATAGATATACTTTGCTTCCTGATTAATCGTTTCATTCATAATCAATTCCCTGTTTTGACTTTTTGATTTAATTTACACATCATTTCAGCATAGCGTTCTCCCAACAGACGGGCCGACGCTGAATTGAAGTGGATGGAATCCGGCTTTGCACTCATTCCCTGCGACGGGACAACTGCTGTGTTCTGCAGATGCCGGGGTAGATTGCGGATAGCATCATTAACCGTTCGCCTCTGTGAAAAACGCTCCGGCAAGAAAGCACCGAGCTCGGCGGCTATGAAGGGCAATTCAGGATGTTTAAGATCTCTTCTCAATTTCTCTACAAAAGCGACCAATTTTTCTTCATAATCTTCGGCATATTCTTTATTCAGGCTATTGCCCTCACCCTGGTGCCATAGAACCCCCTTGAGGGTTCCATCATCGAGCACCGAACGAGTGCGCTGCAACATCTCATCATAAGGATAGCTATAGGTTGAATCGTGATAAACGCCGGTTTGCCAATGGTGAATTTTGCTACCGCCCTTGGCACAGGGAATCAGGCCGATGACTATATCCGGCTTGAACTCAGCCATGCGTTTTCCAAAGGTCAAACCCGGACCAACGCCGGCAATGGGCTTGTCATAATGGAGGGGCTCTCTGGCCGGTACCCACTTTTTATCGCGGTTCAACGCATAGACACGGGGATGCAATACCGTATCCATAGCAGCAATTTCACCCCGGCCGGCCATATTGGACTGCCCGATAAGAAGATATAAATGAAATTTTTCTTTCGCAACCCTGTGCGGTTTTGTTTTTGGTTTCGTCTGACAAAAAAGACAAAGGCACAGGGATACAGCAATTGCTATTCTGATTATTTTCATCTACCTATTCCCTTCCGTTAACACCTCGTAACTGCAACCCGTCAATATTGAAAAATGTTTATCATTGTACCAAAAATAACTAATCCGATTTTGCGTAAAGCTCCGATATTCATTTCTTTTGTGCATGTTGTGCTGATGCCTATATCGCTCCTATCGCTCAATCCGTGTCGTTACTTTTTCTCATAGCGATGCTGTTTCTTTCCTGTGGAATTGGTGAGGTATACACCGCCAACGACAAAGAGTGCACCTATTAAAAGATCTAGGCCGACGGGTTCGTTTAAAATCAAAAATCCCAGGATAATCGCGCTGACCGGAACAAAATTGATAAACAATCCGGCTTTTGTCGGTCCAATATGCTGTATACCTTGATAATACCAGAAAAATCCGAGCACAGTTCCAAAAACACTAAGATAAGCGATATTGCCCCAAACCAAACAATCCAAAGTCGCCAACTTGTCCACCATTCCATGATGATACGCCGGGATAAACAAGCCGATGGTACCAAAAAGAGCGGAATAACTGACTGCCGCAAAAGGTGTTAAATGCTTCATTGCCACCTTGCCGATAATAGAATAGGCAACCCAGCAGGCAACACATCCCAGTAAAAAAAGATCACCGATGCCGATGCGATCGTTTAAAAGGCCGGCTATATCGCCATGCGAAATCACAATCACCGCGCCGGTAACCGAAAGAAAAATAGCGACTACTTTAATCGTGGTCAACCGCTCACCAAAAAAAATCGAGGCAAAAACACTGATAAAAATGGGGTTGGTGGCGATGATGAGAGAAGCTCTCCCGGCATGTATATATTGGAGTCCGCTGAAGAAAAAGATATTATATCCCAAAACCCCGGTAGCGCCGAGCAAGAGAACCGGCAAAATGACCTCTTTTTTCAGCTCAGGGAACCGCTTTTCGCGGCAATAAATAATCGCAAAGAGGAGAAAAGAGGCGATTGCAAATCGCAAAAAGGCAGCTGAAAAAGGATCGAGTTGGGCGGAGATTACCCTGCCGGCGATAAACGTGCCTCCCCAGAAAAACGCCGTCAGCACCAGTTTTATATAGACGATGATTGTATCTTTATCTTGATTTTGGTACATGAGTAAATCTGTTGCCCGACTCTGCTGTTATCTTGAATAGATAGAACCTTGGATAAAGGAATATATAACAGAGAGCATCGCATTACAAGCAATTTTTGCCCGAGTGGTATCAAAAACAGTCACCACAGAGAGCCCGGAGGTAAACAGATAAAAAATAAAATCTGTTGCTTTTCTCTGTGCACCTCAGTTCTCCATGGTTGTTTTTTAACGCTTATAAAAGCTATTTTGGACAAGAGTGATTTTCTACGGCAAATAAATAAGAAGTGAAATGATTTTTGCATTAATTCGAAAAAATTTATTATGAATTGATGAGTCGACCTAAAGCTTTATAAAAACATTGCTTTAAAAAGAGAACATTGATTTTTGTAATCGTAGAATATTGGTTATTTGACCTATTTTTGTGTCACCTTATCATAAAATAACGACACATACAAACACTTTGCAAATGATCACTGCCGAAGAATAAACCTACAAGGAGAAAATGATGACTCGAAAAATTACGTTTTGTTTACTTTTTTTGCTGATTGTATGTCTGGCATCTCTGCAAGCCCAATTCAAGGTACGCTCCTCTTCCAGCGGTAACGACCTTATGGTCGTGGACAGCGACGGCAATATGACGGTTCTAAACGATGTTTCCGCCAACAATCTCAATCTCAACGGCGAGGGCAACATGAACGCCCTCACCGTCAGCGGCGGCAGTCCGGCTGCCGGTAGTATTTTGAGGGCAAGCAACAGCTCCGGCGAAGCCGCCTGGGGAAGCTTGCCAACTTTGACGGATGGAGCGGGAATTGCCGATTTTTCCTACGACGGCATGTCTGCCAAAAGCGTTTCGCTTGCCTCCAGCGGTGTAAGCGCAGGTACATATAACTATGCCACTATTACTGTGGATCAATACGGCCGCGTGACCAATGCCAGCAATGGTTCGGTCTCAGAAACCGATCCGGTGTGGACAGCAGACAAAAACGATTATTATATAAAAAGCGATTGGACTGATTGCACAAGATGTTGAAAAAATCGCACCCTATGCCGTCGGCAATATGATGGCAAAAATGCATCCAGACGATGCAACAGAGAGTGAAATTCTCACGCTAGACACCACACCTTTCCTGTACGTTGCCATCAATGCCATCAAACAACTGAACAACAGAGTGCTTGAGCTCGAACAAGAATTGGCAAAAATGCAATAATTCGAATCCTGGGATTTAAAATAATGACAGGTTCAGCATCATTAATGTAAACCTGCCCGGCCGACCTATCAATCGGCCGGGCAGGTTCTCTGCGGTATCTCTCTATAATTTTGATCCAACCGGTAAAGAGATAGGGATTTTTCCCCCAATAAAGTCTGAGATCAACGATGATATCCATAGCAAATTTCACCTTATCTTAAAAAAATGCATTTCCAAACGCGCCTCTGCTGCCGGATATAAGATAAAATTTGCCGAGCATACCATCTTTTATATACCGGATGTGGTCTACATCTACGATCGCGATAAAGCGCTCAAAACTGTAGATATCTACATCGGTGACGGATCAACGTTAGAAAAGTCTTTCGTGCGAAAAAGCGATGACCACCTCGCTGGACACACCCCGTTTCGAACACAACTAACCTGGTGTAAAAAATTTGATATCCCCCTTGCCTACGTCACCCATTGTGGTACCATATTTATAGAGGAAGACGAACGGACGCTGGGTGCAAAGCTGCGAAAAATGGGTAAAGAAAGAGATGTCGACGTAAAAATCGCTTACGACGGCCTGGAAATCGAATTGCCGTTCAAGAACAATGGTTAGAGATATTTTTGCAATTCACCGGCCAATTACTGATAATAGTGCCCCAGACCGGGAACATCGGCACCGAAATTGATAAACGGATACTCCATATCAAGCCACTCAACGTTTTCCAGAGTAGCCGTAGTGCCGGCAAATTTATTGTGTTGTATTTGTTTTTTCAAATTAACCTCTTTTCCAAAACGTTTCATTCGATACGGTTGTATGGATGACCTTTTTCCATCCACTCACGAAACGGCTTTTATTCAGAATCAGCCTTTTTATCGTCTGGTTGTCTGAATTTTAATATTGCATTATAGAATGCTTTTTCATATAATAAAAACCATTTTAAAATCGAACATTTCGAATCATCTTAAATATCTTCTGGTGACCCACAATCTAATATGCACGATTGTTTATATGCCAACTTTATATCAGATCCAATGAATGAATAGATTATAT
>CAZSOP010000103.1:0-10951 GCA_964608385.1 uncultured Cytophagia bacterium | reverse complement strand
GATAGGTCAAAACATTGATATCATCGCTCTTGCCGACAAACAAAACCGTGGGATCATAAACTCGTTGCCAAACCTTCAACGCCGTCATCGAGTTGATCTTTAATATATCGATCAGCTGGGTCAGATAAATGGCGCTCAGGGTCATGCTGCGAGTGGTGGCGCTCGCCGTATCACCGCAGGCAAAGGTCATGCGTCCAAGCCACATCATGCTTTTGAAATACTGTTTCAGAGAATCGCTGCGGGTATAGTGTCCCCTGGGCTTGTACTGGCTATAATCCTCCGTATAGTCGAAAAGCGGAGAGGTAACGGGCAGCGAATAATCATGGATCAGCTTCAGCTCGTCGAGATAAATACCGCCGTTAACGGGTTCGCTAAAAGCAGGATGCAGTAGTTTCTTTGCCACGATCAAATAGTGCAGATTGCGCTCGATCGCCTCGGTGATCTCCGGGTCTGTTGCGGTTTGCATCTGCGCCACGGTTTCCTGCAGCATGGCATCGAGCAACTCGTTCAGGTAGCGAAAAAAGCGGCGCTCTTCACAGGTTTTGAGAATATGATCGAAACAGAGATAAAAGGTGTGCAGCATGGCGTCGCTGGTGATAAAAATCGGAATACCGTTCTCGCGGCAATAGTTATAGATATCGTATATCTCATTAAAGGCATTCGGCCCGGATTTGTCCGCCCGGCGTTTTGTCGACGTAACGACGAAATGATTTTGTTTTAAAAACACCAGCTCCTGGCGGCTAAAAGAGAATTGATCCAGATTGACGACGTTTTCGAGATTCTCACCAACCGCAGGTGTCTGACAATCGGGAACGATATCCGGGCATATGGGATGATAGATACCAAACTCCGTTTCGACCGGCGCGGTAATCTCCGCTATTTGAGGTTGTCCCAGCAATAGCGGAGCGGTTAACAGGATATAAATCAACACACGCATGACAAACTCCTCAAGCGGACAAACCGCTTATTCTGTACTAAAATATACAATAATTCTATGCAAAACTCAATCCTTAGCGGTCAGGGGGCAAAGATGAAATCAAACCACCATTGCACGTTGCTGAGCTCGGTTCCATGATAGCTGTTGGTATAATGCGGCACCATCAGCAGTCTGGTCTGAAAGCGCTCGCCGGGGGTAATCAGCAACCCCAGCAGAATCGACGTATGGGTTTCGCTTTTTCGCTGCACCGGCTCGCGGTAGCGCTCGCCAAAGCGCTCTTTCAGCCCGGTTTCATCATCATCGACTATTTTTCGATAGTCAAAGATCGCCAGCGTTTCCTCTTCGATCGTATAGTTGACGATCTGCCGGTTTACCCCGAACAACAGATCAAAGTGATCGGCAATTCGGCGCTGTATAAACACGGGAATCTGTATGGTTGTGCTTTTCACCGAGAGGTCCCAAAACATATCCTTGCGCTCCGTTACCGCATGATAGCGTTCGCCGCTATCGTCATTCTGCCAGAGATGATGATAAAAGCGGTCGGAATAGACAGACTCGGTCATATCAGTGCGGTGTTTGTCCTGATGCCAGTTGAATCCGAAATGGATACGGGTCGAGTTGCTAAACTGCCATTGCAGGGCCAGGCCGACTTGATGGCTCCTGCCGCTCTGTTCCCCTTCACCGCTGCGATCGTCGAGGAGAGCGGATTCGGACTCGGAATCGGAGATTTTGTATTGATCCTGATAGGTCCATTCACGGTGATAGCGACTGTGAGAAGAGTCCGAGATAAAGGAGAGATTGCTCAGTGTCACCGTCTCACGCACATGGTGATAATAGAGCTGAAACGTATGTTGCGGCGTCGGCTTCACCTGGAAATTCAATCCGCCGTACACTGTTTCTCCGTCGTGTGTCCAGGATTTATCATCTTCTGACCTGCTGTACATCCTGTACCAGTTCGTATCTTTCTCTTCACGGCCATAGCGATAGCGATAGTCATCATCTTCGCTTAAAACCTGGAATGCATCTCCCCATAGATACCCAATGGTCAGGCCGCCGAGCCAGCCGGACGACATCTTCCAGTTCACCCCCGCCTGACAGTCCCAGTGATCGTAATCCTGGTTGCGATCCCATTGTTTATAGACGCGGGATGTACGGTCGCTATAGATATCGTTATCATGCACTTCCCTTCTGCCCCACAATCCGTCTCTGCTAAATCCGACCCGGTTGATGCGCATTCCGGCAGCAATAGCCGGGCTGAGATCAGCGCCGGCGAAAAACGCAGTAAAATGCCCCTCCTGGTGCATCTCGTCATCGCCGCCCGATTTTTCGGTGATGGGAATATTTTCCGCTGCAGCGCTCCTGTTGCCGGCAAAATCATATCCCACCTGCGGCAAATAAACATTCGAAGGAATATTGTAATAGGAATCATCGATGAGGATCATTTGATAGGTGATTCCCAGAGTAAAATTGCCCAATTTTTGCGACGGCCGCAAGAGATATCCGCCTGAAAAAACCGGTTCCAGGGCCTGGCGCGTGTCGTTATAATAGTAGGGAATATAACGATAATCCGGAGCATATGTGCGGCAACCCCGGCAGGGATAAACATAATGACTCGATTCGTTGATCTCCCAGGTATTGCGAAAATTGACATATAAATAGTGCTGCTGAAAGGATTCAGCCGCCAAAAAAGCCGGATTGACGATGACATTGAGAAAAGGATCATCGATCAGAGCGGGAGCGATTTCAGCGAACTTGCCGATTCCAAAGGGATTCATATAGTTTGGTTGAAAGAAAAATGGGGTGCTTTCAAACGACTTTTCCACAACATTCTCGCTCAAATATTGACCCTCTGTCATTTGGCTGAAAATCATGATAACAAGCAGGCCGTATCTCATCTTTTGCTCCTTTTGAAAAAAGAACCGCGTTTTGTCCAAAAGAAGGCAAAAAGGATACCAAATGGCGGAACCTCCTAACTAAAATAAAAACAATAGTAATATATTGCCGACAGTTCAGTCTCGCTGAAAATTTTTCAAAAAGCTGAGAGGCACCTTCAAAAATCTGATATCACAGCAGGTCGTACTTTTCCAGTTTATAGTAGAGGGCGCTGGTTTTGATTTTGAGCAGTTGGGCTGCTTTGGTTTTGACGCCGCCGGCTTTTCGCAGGGCTTGTTCAATAGCCTCTTTTTCCACATGGGCCAGGATTTCATTAAGCCCACTTTCAGGCTGAGAGGAAAATTTAGATGGTCCGACAGGCAGATCCGACACATCGATGCAACTCTCTTCGCTCAGTACGGCCGCCCGTTCCAGAATATTTTCCAACTCCCTGACATTGCCCGGCCAGTGATAGCTGCAGAGCACATCCAAGGCCGATCTGGTTAGTGTCAGATCCGGATTTCCGATTTTTTTGCCGAGACGATCGAGAAAAAAACGGATCAATAGCGGAATATCACCGGTACGATCTTGTAAAGGCGGGAGATAAACGGGAATAATATGTAAACGGTAAAACAAGTCTTCGCGAAAATCTCCCTGCTCAACAAGTTTTTCCAGGTCGCGGTTGGTCGCCGCGATGACCCGTACATTCGTCCGTAATGTTTCCTCTCCGCCGACGCGTTCAAACTCTTTTTCCTGTAAAACCCGCAGCAGCTTGACCTGTAACGCCGGCGGCAGATCACCCACTTCATCGAGGAATAGAGTGCCGCCATCGGCCAGCTCGAACCTGCCCTTTTTCAGGCGAATCGCATGGGTAAAGGCGCCCTTTTCGTGTCCAAAGAGCTCGGATTCCAAAACGCCTTCGGCCAGGGCGCCGCAGTTGACGCGGATAAAGGCTTTTTCAGCCCGCGGGCCGGCTTTATAAATGGCGCGGGCAACCAGCTCCTTGCCGGTACCGCTCTTGCCATAGACCATTACCGTCGAATCGGTTTTGGCCACCTTGGCAATAGTCTTATAAATCCGCTTCATTTCCGCTGACTGGCCGATGATCTCGCCGAAATTGTATTCTCCCTCCAGTTCCTCGCGCAGATACAAATTTTCATCCGCAAGCCGGCTGATTTTATCTTCCCGATCGAGTTTGTCGCACAATTTCTCCACCCGAATCTGAAATTCCTGATGCGAAAACGGCTTTGCGATAAAATCCGCAGCCCCGAGCTTCATCGCCTCCACCGCCAGCTCGATGCTGCCGTAGGCGGTGATCATCATCACCTGGGTACGCGGATTCGTTCGGCGTATCTCATCCAGCACTTGTATACCATCCATTTCATCCATTCGATAGTCTGTGATGACGATATCATCTTTTTTCTCCTTAAAAGAGCGTACCGCCTCCACAGAAGCGGCATAATCCCGCACGTTCAGAGCAAGCTTGCTTAATACATGCTTCATCCCTTCCCGCATCGTGTCATTATCTTCGATAATCAAAACAGTGTACAAGGTAATCCTCCGAATATATACGCTATCCTTAAAAACAATAGAATTGATTCAGCCCCGGCATTCAGCTATACCCCTGGAAAGCGCAATTCAAAGCGGGTGCCCTGCTCATCGCTTTTGACCAGCTTGATGCTGCCGTTATTCTTTTCGGCAAACATTTTCGCCATCGCCAGCCCGAGTCCCAGACCATTGGCTTTGTCTGTAAAGAAAGGATCGAATAACCGCTTTGCCGTTTCCGGGCTCATGCCCCTTCCCCGATCCTCGAATCCAATCAGAACCTGTTTATCCACGCGTACGCTCATCTTAATCGTATTCCGACGAGAACCAGATGTGGCCTGAATCGAATTGAGCAATAAATTGAGAAAAATCTGCTTTAGATGCTGCGGATCGACAAAAATATCGGCATCGCCGTCATGCTGCAACCGAATGTTTTCCGTCAGGGTTTCAGTTTTGACCAGAGCTATCGCCTCATGCCAAATTTCCGAGACACGGCATCGTTTCGGCCGGGGTTGAATAGGGCGGGCATAATCGAGAAAGTTCTGTACCAGAATTTTTAAATTTCCCGTTTCTTTGAGTATTTTCTCCGTCTTTTCTTTCAGCTCGGGCCGATCAATCTCATCCTTCAACAGACCGGCAAAAAGCTCAATACCGCCAAGAGGATTTCTGATCTCGTGCGCCACACCTGCCAGCATGGCTTTTTGCTCTTCATCGCGCTGAAGAATATTTTGACGCATGCGTTCCATGGTTTGCGCCAAAAACGCCACCTCGCCCCTGCCGCTGGTGGGAACCGGACGATGAAAGCGGCCCCTGCTGATCTCCTCCACCGCCCGCTGCAACCTGAAAAGCGGCCTGGTAATGCTCTTGGAGGTGATGATGGCCAGGAAAAAGGCGAAAATCATCGAAAAGATACCGATCTGTAACAGTGTCGATTCGATCCGGTTGATGGCCTGAAGCGAGGCGGCGCTGCCTTCAACCGCCACAACGCCCTGAACCGGCCTCAAGGCGGCATATCCGCTCTTGTAGAGGCGGTCATTCTCTCCCTTGAAAAGCACAGAACTCACCGGATGCTGTTCCATGGCCTGCATGATTTCGATATAATCAAAATTAAAGCGCGAGTATAACAGTCCGATGCTCTCTATTTTGGTGTCCAGCCACACCCGGCCCTTTGGGTCCATCACCACAATCCGCTCCATGCCGGCTGCATTCATCATATCCTTCAGTCTGCTGCGCAAATTTTTAAAGGTGCGGGTGTCTTCATCCTCCGGATTCAACATCGAAATCAGAGTGGCATCCAGCTGTGAAGAAACGGTAGCGGCTATTGCGGAGAGCTTTTCACCCACCTGCTGTTCCAGCACAGCGGCGACATGATAGCGAAGATAAAATCCGGCGAGCAAAAGCACCAGAGCAATCTGCACGACGAATAATAGAATGAGACGTTTGCGTATCAATGGGTTCCCAATCCACAATGTTGAATGTCTTATTACCCCGGTCTTACAAGCGCTGAATCGCATACCGGTATACCAGAATGACCCGGCCCGCCTATACCCTGCGGGCCGGATTATCCCGTATTGTCAACTTAAATCAACCGGCATCTATTTTCAAGCTTTTTCTGCGAAAAGAAGAAAAGGTTGTGCTATGCGCTCTTTACCGCAGCAGCAACATCTTGCCGCTCAGCACCCTGTTCCCGCTCTGCAGGCGGTAAATATAGACACCGCTGCCGGCTACAAGGCCATTATCATTGCGGCCATCCCAGGTTATGCTGTGCTCGCCGCCATTCAGGTGCCCGCTGTTAAGCCGGCGTACCGCTGTGCCTCTGATGTTATAGATGCTCAGGGTGACCTGCTGCGGCCGGGGCAAGCGGAAAGAGATCACCGTTTCCGGATTGAAAGGATTGGGATAATTGCCAAGCAACTCGATAGCATCGGGCTGCTGTGCACCGTTGTCTGATATACCGGTCGGTATGGTCGTCAACAGGCTGAAATCTATATTTACGATTCCGGAACCGATGAAAATGGGCTCGGCATCTTCAACATCATCGGCTTGACCGCTGTATGTGCTCTTGTACTTTGGATCGCTCACCTGGATAACATAATTGCCGGGAAACAGTCCCCGAACAAGGTAAGTACCGGCGGCATCCGTGCGCGCAAAGGACACCGGTTGTCCGGCCTCGTTCAGGATATAAACATTGGCACCTTCAACCGGATGATCCTGCTCATTCGTGACCACACCGGTGACACCGGCCTGACCGGCGTCGGCTTGTACATTGCGCTCCTGCCCTATCCAGCGTATGGGGTCGAGCTCAAAATCGATTCCGGTTATCGCCTGATTTTTATCCACCCTAACCAGGGTCGCTTTGGAGGGATCGAACACGCCATCATAATACTCTCCGATGGTCCAGGGCGCAAAACAGAAAATATAGTATTCACCGGCGGGCAGATGCTCCAATGTGTATCCACCGCGTTTATCGGTAACCGCTGTATAAAACAACTCCGATTGCGGCCACACCAGGATCGTGTTCGACGGCTTGGCGGTGATAACAGCAATCTCCCAGGGAAATTGTTCCTGCTGTGCATTGACCCTGCCGCTGATGCTGCTGTTGCCCTCCATTCGCGGCTCCAGCTCCATGCGGATTTCGCTCCTTTCACCACCGGTCACCCGGATTTTCTCCGCCTCTTCCATGACGATGCCATCTTTGTAAAATTGAAAACAATCATCTGCATAGACGGAGAGAATGTACTCCCCTTCATAAAGCCGGTCGATATGGAAAAACCCGTTTTCATCGCTGATGGCATAAAAGGGACGAAAGCAGCAAAATGAAGCAGGCCCCATGGTGCGGTCATGGTAATCCGGCTTGACCTCGATATAGGCGCGGGAAACCGGTTCACCGCTTTTTTTATACACAATTTTGCCGGCAATGCTGCCATAGACCGGCCGCAGGTGCAGATCGAAATCGATATTCAGGCGTTTTTCACCTTCATTCAAGTGAATCACCGTTGCGGCAGCAAGACTGTCGGCGCCTTTCCACCACTGCTGACCAAAAGCGTTCTCCCGCCGGCAGCCGGCATGGATATAGTAATCGCCTGCCGGCAGGCGGTCGATGCGGTAAACCCCATCGCTGTCGCTGTTGGCATAGGCCCATATCTCCTGCCGCACATCATCGGTACTGTTTTGGGCCGGCTGAATTCGAATGCCGGCATTGAAAAGCGGCAAGCCATTGGCATCGGTCACCACGCCGCCGACCGAAGCGGCATTGATGCTGAGCGGCAGGCGAAAATTGATCGAATCCGCACTCTGTTCCGCATCAATTCTTACCGGCTCAGCCAGATTGCGGTCGCTGGCGTTGGGCCACCAGCGGTGGATGTTTTGCCGGCCGTTTCGTACATAGACGGAAACCAGATACGCCCCCTGCTGCAACCCGTCTACCTGATAATACCCCTGCGCATCGGTTCTCGCATATCCCCATGCACTGACCTGGCCTGCTGCAGAGCGCAGCGACTCAACCTGAATATAGGCATCGGCAACCGGCTCATCCTGCAGGGCGGTCACATGGCCGCTGATGCTGCCGGATACTTTTTCGAAGGAAAGCGTAATATCAATGTTATCGAGTCGTTCACCGGCAGTCACGAGTACCGGTTGCGCCTCGTTTCGTTCCACCGCATCCGGATACCAGACACGGGAATAGGGAACGCCCTGATATTCAGCCATGACCAGGTATTCCCCATCCGGCAATCCGCTGATCTCATAATAACCCTGTTCATCGGTAATCGCTTTGCCGTAACGGCCCTGAATCTCGCTGTTCCGGCCGCTCCCATCGAGCAGAGAATCCTCTGTCATGGGCGCAGCCAGTACATAGATATCTTGCAGTGGATTCCCCTCACGGTCGGTAATCGTGCCGCTGATAATACCACCGCGTTGCAGATAAAAGTCGATATGACGGCTCGTATCCGGCTCGGTAACCCTGACCCACGTTGCTTCCTCTCTGCTTGCAGCCCGGTCGTAATATTGATTCAGATACGCCCGGCTCCAGGCGCCAACGATATAGTCTCCAGCCCGAAGATCGGCAAGCAAATAGCGACCGTTCTCATCCGTCTCCGTCCAGCCGGCATATTCACCGCTCTCTGCATCGTAGACCCCGATCCCCACTGCAGAAAGCGGATGCAAATCAGCACTGTTGTAAACGGTGCCGCTTATACAGCCCTGCCCGGCAGATGTTTTGATCATGCGAAAATCGATATTGGCAACGATCGAATCCGCGCCTACGGAAATCAGGCTCGCCTGGCTAAAATCGGTGACATTGTCGTAATACAAAAGCTCATAATCCTTTGCCATTGCATAGGCGTAATAGTCGCCGGCAGGGACAGCATCGATTTGAAACGTTCCATCCTTCCGCACCCGGGCTGTCCAGTCGCCGTTATCGCTGCTGATTTTGGTGGAATCGGCATTAAAGAGCTTGACATAGGCGTTGGCGAGCCCTTGCTCATCCAAACCATAGAGTTGACCGCTTACCCGTCCGCTGCCCTGTGCCTGGAGGGTTGTCATTAAAAAGCTGAACAGCAAAAGTGCTGCAATCAAAAGTGAATATTCTTTTCTCTTCATACCTGCATTTCCTCTATTTTTACACATCTCCTTTATCGTTGTTCATGCAATTCATGTACCAATATTTAAAACCCCAGAAAAAACTCAAGTTTAATATTTACAATGACAAAATAATGGAATTTCAGCAAAGTACAATCCGACTTTTCAAATATCTGACAAAAGCATCAAATTTTTGATAATATACTGCCTTTGAAAAGAGTATAATGCTATGCCGACGAAAAGACCGCTGATTCACCTAAAACGGCCTTTGAGTGTTACCAGAAATTCATTCAGGCCCATCCCAAAAGTAAATGGGTCGATGATGCCAAGAGCCATATGATTCGCCTCGGCGAGCAACTGGCCAAAATGGGCAAACCACAATACGCTGCACTGGTCGTGTCGATGAAAGTGCAGGAAAACCAGGAGCTGGTGATGCAGGCGCTCTATGCCTTGCAGGGGCGTAATGACGACCGCGCCTTTGATCTGATTTCCGGTCTCTACAGGGATAGCGACGATCCGGAACTGCGCAAAAAAATCACCTATCTGCTCGGCACCTTTAACAGCGAAAAAGCCGGTGAAAAACTGGTCGAGATTGCCAAAGAGGAAAGCGATCCGGAGGTGCGCGCACAGGCCATCTTCTGGCTCGGACAGAGCAATCATTCCAAAGAGATGGTGGGGTTGTTAAAAACGTTTATTCAGAAAGATTCTGATCCGGAGGTGCGTAAAAAAGCACTGATGGCGTTATACCAGATCGACGATCCCAAAGCCTCAGAAGCGCTGGTGGATATCGCCAAAACGTCCAATGACGTCAAAATACGGGAAAAAGCGCTCTTTTGGCTGGCGCAACGTCCCAACAGCGTTGAAATGACCGCTTTGTTAAAAGAGTTTGCCTTTAATGATCCCTATAAGGGGATTCAGGAAAAGGCGATCTTTGCCATCTCCCAGCTCGAATCGCAAGAGGGATTTCCCCTTTTGATAGAGCTGGCGCAAAAACACCCGGCCCCGAATATTCGCGAAAAGGCGGTCTTTTGGATCAGCCAGCGACCCGAAGCGGCCGAAGCCATTGATGTTCTTAAATCCTTTGCCCTGAACGACACCGTCGCCGCGGTTCAGGAAAAAGCATTGTTCGCCCTCTCCCAAATCGAATCGGATGATACCTTGCCGGTTTTGCTGCAGGTGATCGAAAAAAGCGACAATCCGAATGTCAAGGAAAAAGCGGTTTTCTGGCTCAGCGAGGTGAAAACAGAGCGGGACGTCAGCCCCCTCCTGCGCAAACTGGTGATGCAAGACAACAGTCCGGCAGTTCAGGAAAAGGCCCTGTTTGCGCTTTCACAACTCGGGGAAAGCAAAGGCCTGCCGGTTATCGTCGATGTCGCCAAAAATCACCAGAACGCAGAACTGCGCGAAAAGGCGGTTTTTTGGATATCGCAAACCGAAACCAAAGCGTATGAAGAGACTATCGAGCTGCTGAAAAGCTTTGTCCTCGATGCCGAACACCCCGCCATCCAGGAAAAGGCTCTGTTCGGCCTTATGAATCTGCCCGACGGCAAAGGCGTGCCGGCCCTGATCGAGATCGCCAGAACGCATCCGGCGTTCAACATCCGCAAAAAAGCCGTCTTTTGGCTCGGTCAAAGCGAAGATGAACACACCCTCAAATCGGTGGAAGACATTCTCTACCAGTCACAGAAAAACGAATAAAAGGAGAGCAGGTTATGCCGGGAAAAACAACTTGATTGAATACCTCCCCGACCGTTACAGTTTAATGTTTCAATAGTCTAATCCGTAATGGTTTCTTAACAATTATACTTGGTAAACTCTTGTAATCGCTTTTTGCCTTTTGAATTACACCACCGAGCCCGCGCAGGCTATCGGTCCCGCGGCCTTTCCCTGGCGGAGGGAATAGTCAAAAGGTGAAATGGTCAATACCCCCGTCAGCGCAATCAGGATGGCCGCAGGGACAGAGTCGGAGCAGCCCCGGATCATCGGATTTTATATCTCCTTTATCCTTTACAAACTTTT
>CAZSOP010000102.1:0-11033 GCA_964608385.1 uncultured Cytophagia bacterium | reverse complement strand
GACTATATCGGCGGTGGCGGTGATGACATCAATATGGATTTGATCTTTAATCATTACGTCCTGAACCAGAATTTGTCGCTGGAAGCGCTGCGATCTCTATTCGATGTATATTCGGTACCCTTGCAGAAGAGCGTAAGCGTCTATAACCCGGATACCACACCCCCGGATCAAATCACCACATTGTCGGTAACCGGTAAAACCGACAACAGTATCTCGCTGAGCTGGCTTGCTGTAGCCGATGACGGTTCCAGCGGCGATCCGGTTGCGGTCTATTATGTGCGATACAATACCGAGCCCTATGATGAGGACAATAAATGGGACTGGTGGGCCAGCTCAACGCCGGCTTTATCGTCGCCGACGCCGTCCGAGCCCGGGCAACTGCAAACCCTGTCCGTGGATGGATTGCAGGAAGGACAGCTCTACTATTTTGCGGTTCGCGCCGGGGATGAGGAGAACAATTTTTCCGAAATATCCGTGGTAGCATCGAGCGCGACGACGCCGGTTGAACTGGTTGGTTTTTCCGCCAGAGCGGAACAAAATCGGGTTTATCTGCACTGGAGCACGGTTTCTGAAAGCAACAATCACGGCTTTGAAATCGAACGCAAACCGGATAAAAACGGGACATGGGAACGCCTTGATTTTGTAAACGGTGCCGGAACCACCACGTCCCGGCAAGTCTACAGCTGGCAGGAAAGCATCGACAGGGTGGGGGAGATTTATTATCGATTGCGCCAGCTCGATACCGACGGGTCCTTTACCCTCAGCGATGTCGTGACCGTTACGCTTGCAGCTCCGCAGCACTATAGCCTGGAACAGAATTATCCCAATCCATTCAATCCCTCGACGACAATAGATTATCAGCTTGCAGCTACCGTCAGCGGCAGGGTAACCCTTACGGTCTACAATATGCTGGGCCGGAGGATTCGCACGCTTGTCGATAAAGAGGCCGAACCGGGATATCACAAGGCGGAATGGGATGGTAAAGATCAGTCCGGCATGGAAATGCCGAGCGGCGTCTATTTTTGCCTTTTATCAACCTCTGAATATCGCACTGTTATCAAGATGGTCAAAATGGAATAGATATTTTGCTGCTTGATTTTATTTGATACAACCATTATATTACCCGCATGGTTGATGGTCAATACCGACATAAAATTCCGGATTGGCCAATGGATGAGCGCCCGCGCGAACGATTGTTCAAATATGGGCCTGAGACCCTCTCCGAGGCGGAATTAATTGCCATTCTCCTGCGCACCGGCAGTGGCGGCGATACGGCAGTGGATATGGCCAGGGCATTGTTGCAAAAATTCAAGGGTTTACGCGGTCTGGATCAGCAACCGGCGCAAACTCTGAGCCAGGTTAAGGGTATTGGTCAGGCCAAGGCCGCGCAAATCAAGGCAGCTTTTGAATTGGCCAAACGAGTTGTTCAGGAAGCCTATGCCGAGCGTCCCCGCGTCAGATCGTCAGAGGATGTTTACCGTATGGTCAGATTACAGATGCGCGATCTGGGACGGGAAGAATTCCGATTGATATTTTTAACCGGGCGCAATGAAGTGTTGTCTCAAAAACGGCTGTTCGAGGGAAGTTTGGCTGAAAGTGTGGTTTCTCCGCGGGAAATTATCTTAACCGCTATACAACAGGCCGCGGCGTCGGTGATTATGATCCATAATCATCCCAGCGGTGATCCTGAACCGTCGCCGGAAGACCGCAAGATTACACAAAAAATCGTGCGCGCCTGTCATTATTGCGATATTTCGGTTCTGGACCATTTGATCATCGGCAGGGAGAGCTATTTCAGCTTTGCCGATCACGGACTGATCGAGAGCATATAAACGGTTGTCCGGCATAATTGTATAAACAAATAATTGTCAATTTTAGGAAAATTGTCGTGGAATTAGCGCAAGTTGTTGGAACCATCGTCTCTACCGCCAAAGATGCAAAACTGAACGGTAAAAAGCTGCTTTTGGTCAATATCATCGAAGCGGATCAAACGCCCACCAAAACACATGTGGTCGCGGTTGATACGGTAGGAGCAGGGGTCGGCGAGGTCGTGATCATCGTACGCGGAAGTTCAGCGCGCCAGGCCGGCAACATGTCGTCCGTCCCGACCGATACGAGTATTATTGCCATCATCGATTCGATTGAAAAAGAGGGCAAATTACTGTTTCAAAAGTCAAAGAGTAAATAGATATGAAGCTGGGCAGGATACAGGGTAAAGTGTGGGCGACCAAAAAAGATGCTCAATTAATTGGCATCAAACTCTATTTGATGCAGCCTTTGGATAAAAATCTCAATCCCATGGGCCGGGAAATTATTGCTGCAGATGCCATTGGTGTCGGCGAAGGCGATTTGGTCTACTGGGTCGGCTCACGAGAGGCGACCTTTGCCATAGCGGAAAAAAACATTCCTTCTGATGCCTCGATCGTCGGATTCGTCGATTCCGTACATGTTGCCGTACCTTCTAAAGTCAAAAAGAACGATTATATCAACTATATAGATTGAACAAATGGAACTGGGACTGGTTATCGGAAATATCGTTTCGACCATCAAGCAAAAGAATTACCATGGCCGAAAATTGCTGTTGGTGGACTCTTTGGATGCCGATCTGAATCCGACCGGAACGACCACGGTATGCGTCGACACTGTCGATGCCGGGGAGGGAGATGTTGTTTTGGTGGCGCGTGAAGGCCGGGCCGCATCCGAAATCCTCGGCGAAGAGACGATTCCGGTACGCAGTTTGGTGATCGGTGTTATCGATTATAAAGGTATTTCAATTTTAAAATCAAAACACAAGCAAGGGTAAGATAAGATTATGGCTGATTCAATTTATACGGTAAAAAAAGATATTGTTGAAATCTGCAGACGCGTTTATGAACGGGGTTATGTTGCCGCAAATGACGGCAATGTCAGTGCCAAACTGGATGACGACAATTATGTTATGACCCCGACCGGTATGAGCAAAGGGTTTTTACAAACCAGCGATCTCGTGGTTGTCGATGCCGAAGGCAATCAAACCGGCGGCACCCGTAAACCCTCCTCAGAGGCCAAAATGCACCTGACTATTTACAAGACCCGTCCGGACATCAGGGCCATCGTTCACGCCCATCCTCCCACAGCCACCGGCTTTGCGGTCGCCAAAATTCCCCTGACCCAATGCGTTTTGCCCGAGGTGATCGTTTCCGTCGGATCCGTACCCATCGCTGAATACGCAACTCCCGGGACCCAGGCTCTCGGCGATGTGGTTTCAAAATATCTCAAAGATTACGATGCGTTGCTGCTGGAAAACCACGGTGCCATCACCGCCGGTCATTCGGTTGAAAACGCACATTTTAAAATGGAAACGATGGAGCACTTTGCCAAAATTATGTTTGTCGCTTATCAGCTCGGTACCGTTAATGCCCTGAATCAAAATCAGGTTGAAGAGCTGATGCAATTGCGCAAACGACTCGGCATCCGCTCCGATGCCCCGGTTTGTGATATCAACTGTGCCATCAATCAAAACAAGCCTGCAACTGATTCCGGCGCTGAGCCTGCTTTTGAGGAGAAAAAAACCGACAGCAAAATAATTGAAGCGGTTACCACAGAGGTGCTCAATCAATTAAAAAAATAGGGGACTGCTTTTTTGCCCCGTCACTATTCCTGCACCACTTTCGGCCACCATGATGTGCAAAAAAAAATGATCAATACCCGGTTAAAATTGGTTTTTATTTTCCTGTTGTTACCCCTCTTATTGCAGGCAATGACAGGCAAACGCATAGTACGGGTTTATATAGATGACCCGGACCAGCGCAGATGGATCGAGCAACAGGTTTTTGATCTAGCGGGCAGAGGAGTGTCCGCTTATGTCGATGTGGTGATTAATGCCGCAGAGTTGCAGCGGCTACAGCAACGCGGTTTACGGACAGAAATGCTGCATGATGAGTCGCTTTATAAACGCACCTGGTCACCCGGTATGGGCGTTTTTTTGACGGTCGACGAGATCGAGTCCGGTCTTAATCAACGCACCGATCTGTATCCATCCATAACCCATCTAACTTCTATCGGTAAAAGCATCGAGGGGCGCGACATCTGGGCAATGAGACTTTCTGATCATCCGCCGGGGGGTGAAGAGAGGGCAACCCTTTTGTATTTCGGCGGCATTCACGCCAGGGAGATCATCACCCCGCTTGTGGTGATGCGGTTTCTCGACTATCTTCTTGACAATCAACACGATATCACGGTGCAGGAGATTTTGAATCAGACCGATATATGGTTTATTCCCTGTTTGAACCCGGATGGTCTATATCACGTCGAGCATGTCGACAACATGTGGCGTAAAAACCGCCGCAATAACGGAGATGGTACTTTTGGCGTTGACCTCAACCGCAATTTTTCCTTTCAGTGGGGATTCGATAATGTCGGCTCGTCTCCTTTTACCTCCCGGGAAACCTACCGCGGCGCCGGCCCGTTTTCCGAACCGGAAAGCCGGGCGTTGCGGGATTTTTTACAAGAGCAGGATGTTGTTGCTTCTCTTTCTTTTCACAGTTATGGAAATTTGCTGCTGTTCCCCTGGGCATATACAGCGGCCAACACGTCACACCATTCCGTATTTATGAATCTGGCTTTAACGATGACGGCTGAGAATGGATATGGATACGGAAACTTTAATCTGGGTAGTATTTATCGCGTTAACGGCGATTCGGAGGATTATATATACAGCTATCGAGGTGAAAACAATCCGGTTTTTGCCTTTACGGTTGAAGTCGGGGATTCCTTTTTTCCGGCGGAAGAAAAAGTCGAATCCCTGGTCGAGGAAAATCTGCGGGTTTGTCTTGAATTGGCCTGCGTCGCTGATCTGCTTGGAATCAATCCACAGCTCATTCTACCTCCACAGCAACCCAAATTGAGTTCCAGCCACCCGAATGATAACGGTTGTTTTTCTCTGCAAGTGATCGATTCGGATTCGATTAACCGTGCTGTCGATTATGCGCTTTCTGAACTGCAGATTATCGATCAAAGTGTGGACGCCTTTGAAGCGGAAAATGCATTATGGCGTCTGCAAGGGTTTGTTCGTATGCCCGAGACGCCGGGTAGTGACGAAATGGTATATAAAAGCGATTGCCGCAATCGTCTGCCGGTCAAAATGACCACCACCATCCCCATAGAGGTTGATTCCGGTATGGTTTTTCGTCTGAGAACAAAGTATTTTCTCTACACCGATTTGAATTTTGCCTATCTGCAGGTTTCAACCGACAGCGGTAACAGTTTTCAAAATGTAGCCGGCAACCTTACAACCCGGCGTAACACCTATCAAAAAAACAAAGGTAATGGTATTACCGGCATTTCACCAGGCTGGTTGCAGGCTGAATTCGATCTCTCAATGTTTGCCGGCCGGCAGATTTTCCTGCGTTTTCTTGTGGAGCCCAATATTCACAATGAAAATACCTGGGTTATGATCGACGATTTTTCACCGCTGCCGGTGGCTGAACGCTCTGTCCCCATTATACTTTCCAGCACCTCATCGCCTCTCTTGCAGGTTTATCAACCACAGCGGCTCTATTATCAGGTCCGTAGCCGCGACAGCCAATCGCATCTGTCCGCCTGGAGTGCCGTTTGCACGGTGGATATCGATTTTGGCGACAAAGGAGATGTCAACCGTGATCACATTGTCGATGACAACGACCTCGTTCTGTGTGAGGATTTGGCACTGCAGCGGCTGCAGGATGCAACGGTGGGACAGATTTATCGCAGCAACGTAGCGGCTGATGGCGACAGTGCCATCAACGTCATCGATATCGTCGCTTTGAATAAAAGGATGCAAACGCATGATTAAAAAGCTCCTGCTGCTCTCCATACTTTTTGCAATGCCGAGCGGTCTGCTTGCGACTCAACCCATTACCCTTTATCTGACCTCACAAGCAGCGGTCGCTGCTTTCCAGGCAGATCTGAGCGTCAGCGGCGGGTCTGTGAGAATCGATTCCGTTGTTCTTTCTGCATCACTGGCCGGATTCCGGATTTTACACCATGAAAACCGCTTTATCTGTTATGACCGGAACGGTAGAAACATTGCGGCAGGACATACGTTTCTTTTACATCTTTATCTCAATGAGAACTATAACGGGCAAGCGGTTGTCCTGAAAAACCAGATTGTTGTCGATTCACTTTTACAACGGACAGAGTATGCCGTGCTTTCCATCGGCGCGGCCAGTCGTGTTCAGGGCGGCGGAGAAGCAAAGCCGATAAATTTGCGCATTCATCCGCTTTATCCCAATCCCTTAAACGGACATGCGGTTCTCTGTATCGACTTGCCGCAGCAATCGCCGGTAAAAGTTGTTCTTTATAATCTTTTGGGACAACGCTTAAAAACAGTTGTGGATAAATCCCTGCCGGCGGGGAATCATACAATCCATGTCGATGTCACCACCTTCGCTTCAGGCGTCTATTTTACTTTCGTTCAGGCCGGTACGATCACGACGCAACAAAAGATCGTCTTGATCAGGTAACCCCGGTTTTCGTTGGTAAAAGTGCGGCGAATCTCCCCACTGGTTATAGCCGATGCATTCATCGATTTCTTTTATCCTTTTTTCCAGGCAGGTACGGCAGGCCCCTGAATTTTCGTCGAGACAGGGCTTGTTTTCATAGAGCTGATAAGAGGCGCGATATTTGGTGTCTGTGATAGTCGGCATGATGATATTTGCGCCGGCCAGCAACCCTTTTTCGCGACCGAGTGGGTCCAGCGCCTGCAGGGCTGTTGTGGCGGCGATATTGACATTGCGAAGATAGATTCGGGTAACCGCGATCATTTTCAGGGCTTTGTTGAGCTGCTCTTCCGGATCGATTTCGCCGGCTGTTTGTGCCATCGGCGTCTGATTGTGAACGATATAAGGCCCCATTCCGATCATATCGATATCCTGCTTTTCATAAAAGAGAATATCGTCGGCCAGGTCACCGGCGTTTTGGCCCGGCAATCCGATCATAACACCGGTTCCCACCTGGTAACCGGCATCGCGCAAATGGTTTAAACAGGCTATTCTGTGCTCCATAGCGGATTCCGCTGGATGGATTTTTTTATAGAGATTTGGATTTGACGTCTCTATGCGTAACAGATACCGGTGTGCGCCAGCGTCGAACCAGCGTTGGTAGGTCTCCGGACTCTGTTCGCCAAGAGAGAGGGTAATTCCGAGCTCAGCCCGGGAGAGGTCTTTGATTTTTTTGCACAGCGCGGTGATGCGATCGACAAAGCGGCTGTCGTTGCGTTCTCCGGATTGCAGAACGATTGACCCATAGCGGTTCTCCCAAACCCAGGTGGCTGCAGTGAGAATTTCCTCATCGCTCATATTGAAGCGTTTGGTGTAGCGGTTGCTTTTGCGTATACCGCAATAGTAACAGTCGCGGCTGCAAACATTGCTGAATTCGATAATGCCGCGGAAATAGACGCGTTTGCCGACTTTTGCGCTTTTGATGTCATAGGCTTTGCGGTAGAGTTTTTCCATCTCTCCGGGGGTTTTGCTTTGCAAAAGCCCGACAAGGTCGGATCGCTCCGGTTTTTCGCCATTGTCTATTTTGGAAAAAATTTTATCCATATCGGTATTGCTCACGGTTCAGCTCTCCTGTTGAATGGCATTAAGTGAATCGACATTAAGCAGATTCTTTTTATAAATCTCGCCGGCAGCGGCAAAGGGTTCGAGGGCGCGTTCAAAAATTCCGAGCGAATAGGCTATGGTAAGGCCGTAATTGGTCATGGGAACCCCCTGCTTGCGGCATTGCATCAGGCGCGACAGCACCGCTCTGCGGTTGAACATACAGGCACCACAGTGAATGACCAGTTTGTATTCATTGAGATTATCGGGAAAATCGCGTCCCTGCATAACATCGATATCGAGTTTTCCGCCGACGTACTGGGTCAACCAGCGGGGTATTTTTACCCGACCGATGTCCTCGGCAATGGGGTGATGCGAACAGGCTTCGGCGATTAATATCTTGTCACCGCTTTTTAAGGAATCAATGACCATAGCACCGCGGACCATTTCATTCAGGTCACCCTGATAGCGGGCAAAGAGAATGGAAAACGATGTGAGCGGAATCTTTGCGGGCGTATCGGCATCAGCCTTGAGAAAGGCCTGGGAATCGGTGACCACCAGTGCGGGAGGGGGATTGGTACGGTTTAAAACCGAACGCAACTCGCGTTCCTTGGTAACGGTGCAATAGGCATCATGATCGAGAATATCGCGAATGGCGTGCACCTGAGGTAAAATCAGCCGCCCTTTGGGGGCTTCTTTGTCTATGGGTACGACAAGCACGACCATATCTCCGGGTTGAATGAGATCGCCGATCAACGGCGGACTGTTGATAAAATCCTCCGGTGCGTTGTTGAGCAAGGCCTGGCGCAGATCGGTAATGCCCTCACCCCGGTCGGCTATGGTCTTGACGACGGTTATCTTTTTCTCGTCAAGCGCTCTTGGCAGAGCCGGGTCCGGATCCTCAAGGTCGGTTTTGTTCATCACCACAATAACCGGAATCTCGCGTTCTCGGAGCGACCGGAGAATCTGTTCTTCAAATTCACCCCATCGATGCGGTTCGGTGACGATAACGCCGATATCTGTGCGATCAAACGCCTGTTTGGTCTTTTTTACCCGCATTTCACCGAGGGCGCCGATATCGTCTATACCGGCAGTATCGATGAAAAGCACCGGACCGAGAGGTAACAGTTCCATAGGTTTTTCCACCGGGTCTGTTGTGGTGCCGGCAAAATCAGAAACAATCGAGACCTGTTGTCGGGTCATGGCATTGAGCAGACTCGATTTTCCAACATTGCGGCGTCCGAAAAAACCGATGTGACAGCGCAGGCTTTTAGGGGTTCCCTTCACTCTTTTCTCCTCTGTATTGTGGCCGATCCCAGGCGGCATATCGCTTCCGGGGTCAGCAGGTCATTGAACTCTTTTTCTGTTATATAATCGAGTTCTATAGCGATCTCTTTGATCGATTTACCGTTTTTTTCAGCTTTTTCGACGAGTTCGCTCGTCTTTGTATATCCGAGCACGCCGATCAGGGCTGTGGCCACGGCAGTAGCGTTTTCCACCTGTTGGCGGCAGCGCTCTTCATTGGCGCCCATTCCTTTTACGCAATCCTGTCTCAGGCGGATGCAGCTGCGGTTGAGATAGTCGATATTGTTTAAAATACAATCCGCCACCAGCGGCAAAAACGGATTAAGCTCAAGGCTGCCGTTCGCGACCGCCATGGAAATAACCTGGTCGCTGCCGATGACCATCATAGCTGCCTGAGCAATTGCTTCGGGAATCACCGGATTGACCTTGCCCGGCATGATGGAAGAGCCTGCCTGTTTTGCCGGCAGTTGAATTTCCGCCAGGCCGGCATCCGGTCCGGACGAGAGCAGGCGTATATCGCCGCTGATTTTCCACAAGGTCGTTGCCAGCGCCTTGAGAATTCCCGAAACCTCGACAAAGACATCGTTGTTCTGGGTGGCGTCTGTCAGATTTTCCGCTCGTGCAAAGCCAATACCGGTGATCTCCCGCAGCTTGTTGACCGCTCTGAATATATATGTTCTCGAGGCCCCCAGGCCACTGCCGATAGCGGTGCCGCCGAGATTGACGACGCGCAGGCGTTCAAAACACTTGTAAATCCGCCAGCGGTCACGAGAAAGGACTTCGGCGTAAGCGCTCATTTCACGTCCGAGCGTGGTGAGTACCGCGTCCTGCATTTGCGTCCTGCCGATTTTAACAATATGCGCAAATGCTTTTTCCTTGTCCTGAAAAGCCTCCTGCAGGGAGACAATACTCTTCTCGAGATCCTGAATTTTCCAAATAACCGCCAGTCGCAAGGCGGTCGGAAACGTATCGTTTGTGGATTGTTGAAAATTAATATCATCCAGGGGAGAAACCGTGTCGTATTCTCCCGGCTCTTTTCCCAAGAGTTGTAAAGCGCGGTTGGCAATCACCTCATTGACATTCATGTTCAGCGAAGTTCCGGCACCGCCCTGAAGGCGATCGACAACGACGTGTTGGTTCAGTTTACCTGCAGTCATCTCTTTACAGGCAGCAACAATAGCGTTTGCTTTTTCCTGCCGCCAAACGCCGAGCTCCTGGTTGGTCAGGGCACAGGCGAGTTTAACGCTGCCAAAGGCGCGGACAAGTGTCGTATCCACCGGTTGTCCGGCAAGATCAAAATTATCCAGCGCCCGTTTGGTATGGATGCCATAAAGACAGGATAACGGCAAGTTCACCTTGCCAAGACTATCTGTTTCGCTGCGAAAAGTTTCATTCATCCCGGTTTTCCTCCCTGTCCAGTTGTTTACAACACTTGCGCAGGGCCTGGATTGCCTCGTCGGGAAGGGACTGTTTGTTATCCTGCGATTGCAGCAGTAATCCCAAAACAGGTGAGAGAATGATTCTTTCCTCCGCATAGAGCAAATCGGTATCACCGCTTATATGCGACCAGCGATTGCCATAGATTTCGCAAAAGGCGTTTTTCAGCTTGTAGTGTTTGGAAATCCAGCTGCTCAGCAATTGCAGGCGGGAGTTGTCGTTATCGTTATCCTGCAGTAATTGCTCGAGTTGTTTAGATATAGATGTCTCTTTCTCCATTCGCCACTTTCCCGTAATAGGATTCAAAGGTTTGCAAAAGTTTGCCTTTTTTATAAAACGGCATTGATCTGATGTCGGCCATCTCTTTTTCGATCAATTTTTCTCCGATTTTTCGCGTTTCTTCGAAGGCATAGTCGTCCAGATATTCTCTAAACGTCAAAACGGCGTTTAGTTTACAGAATTTTCCTTCGACGCAATTTTTCAGCAATCCCATGATTTTATCGCCGGTTCGGCCGCAGCGATAGCCCGCTGTACAAAAAGAGGTGATCATGCCCATCTCTGCCAGTTCACGTATGACCGCATCGAGTCTCCGCGTATCGCCGAGACGAAATTGCTGTTTTGTCTCATCCTGCTCCTTGTCCTTATTTTGTATTTTTTGCAGCTCCTTGAGCGCTTCAGTATAACCGCCGATACCGATTCTGGTCGACGCATCGGTTTGGGTACATCCGACTT
>CAZSOP010000101.1:0-11050 GCA_964608385.1 uncultured Cytophagia bacterium | reverse complement strand
AGCGCTCTTGGCGAGCTTGGCGGTTTTGGGTACGCATTAACCGGATGATCCCTTTGCGCAGATGCTGTGATTTTAAATTCCAGGCCAAGATTGGCATGACAGGAACCCTGTTCAACCAAAAGGTTAACGCAAAGCCTCTTCGAGTGCAACAGCCCGCTCCGTACCGGAATCGCGGTATTTTACGATCAGGGCGCAGGCACTTTGTAAATTTTCCTGTTTTGCAAATTCCGACTTGACAACAGGGCGGCTACCCGGTATGACCACTGCGTTTTCAGGAATAACCAAGCCGCTTTTCTGGTCAGCGCGTATGATTTTTTCGCTGACCAAATCATAGACGGGTATGGATCGGGTCAGAATCGTACCGGCTCCGATCACCGCACCTTTTGAAACAACCGTACCTTCATAGATACCGCAATTGCCACCGACAAGAACATCATTCTCAATGATTACCGGCAAAGCACCGACAGGTTCCAGAACACCACCGATTTGCGAGGCGGCACTGAGGTGAACGCGTTCACCAATCTGGGCACAGGATCCCACCAGAGCATGAGAGTCGATCATTGAATTTGCACCGACATAGGCTCCGACATTGATATAAGCCGGCGGCATAATAACGACACCGGCAGCAACATAACAGCCGGTTCTTATCGTAGTGCCGCCGGGAACGATGCGGACCTGATCGCTGATTTGCACGGGATTCAGCGGATAGGTGTGTTTGTCGAAATATCTAAAGGTGCTGTTGAGAGAAAAATCCTTAATATCGCCGTGTTTGAAACCGAGCAGAATCCCGTATTTTACCCAGCGGTGAACTTTCCAGTGGTCATCCACAGGTTCAGCAGCGCGCACACGGCCGCTGTTGAGGAGAATGATAAATTTTTCAAAATATCGAAAAAATTCATCTTTATCATAATCGATCTTTTGCTCGTATAAATTTATAAAATAGTCCTTTAACGGTTCCATGTTCAGCCTTTCTTTTTTACCAATCCCAAATCAATAAGGACCTTTTGCATTTTTTCAGCGTTTTCCGCCTTGATCGAAGTCAACGGCAGTCTGAAATTATCCTCTATTTTGCCCATGATGGCGAGAGCGGTTTTTACCGGAGAAGGATTCGTCTCGACAAAGTTGAGTTCCATCAGCGGCAGCAACCTGTAGAAAAGATCACGCGCCCGGGCAAAGTCCCCTTTAAGAGCTGTGTGAACCATGTCGTGTAACAAGGCAGGGGCCTGATTGGCGACCACAGACACGACGCCGTCACCACCGAGAGCGAGAAGTGCCAGCGTGATCGCATCATCACCGGACAAAACCAAAAAATTATCCGGGCGATTTTGCAGAATATACATAATCTGTGCAAGGTCACCGCTTGCCTCTTTAATACCAACAATATTATCCATTGCAGCCAGCTTTACCGTGGTTTCTGCGTCCAGATTGCAGGCCGTTCTGCCGGGAACATTATAGAGAATCAGCGGCAAGTCCGTTGATTCGGCAATGGTTTTATAGTGCAGGTAGAGTCCGTACTGGGTTGGCTTGTTATAATAGGGCGTGACCAACAGGGCGGCATCAGCGCCTGCATTTTTGGCATAGCCGGTCAGTGATTTAGCCTCTTCGGTCGAATTGGATCCGGCACCGCAAAGAACCGGTATACGTCCATCAACGTGCTCTACAGTAATATCCATGAGTTTATGATGTTCGTCGTGTGATAGCGTCGCACTTTCGCCGGTGGTCCCTCCTGCAAGAATACCATCCGTACCCTGATCAATCTGCCAATCGATGAGCTCTTTTAACTTTTCTTCATTGATAGAACCATCTTTATGAAAAGGCGTAACGAGTGCTACAGTTGTACCGCGAAATTTTTTTGAATTCATCATACTTGCTCCTTTATAAATTTAATCTTGTTTTTTTGAGATTTAGAAAATCCTGCATAAAATCATCCATCGTATAAACACCGGTTCGATTCAAAATCCACTCAGCCGCTTCAACGGCCCCATGAACAAAACCGGCCCGGCTGCGGGCGCAGTGTTCGAGTTTTATTGAATCATATTCGCAATCGAAACCGATGAGATGAGTACCCGGAATATGACCGGCACGTGTAGAAGTAACATGCAGAACATTGTCATCAATTTTTTGGTGGCTGGTTTCAGTCATTATTTTATCTTTGCCGGCAGAATGCTGCATGATAGTATTGGCCAGCTTGTGGGCGGTTCCGCTGGGGCTATCCGCTTTACCGCTGTGGTGCCACTCGTGCAAAAAAACGTCATAACCGCCGGCAGCGCTAATCAGCTCTGATGCGACCGCAGCAATTTTGTTGAATACATAAACACCGATGGAAAAATTCGGACTAAAAATACAGGTTAAATCTTCGATTTCCTGCAAAAGATGAATCTGATCCTGCCATCCGGTTGTTCCCTCAACGACAGGTATTTTCAGGGCCGCTGCAATTTGTAAATTTTGCGGCACGGACACGGCCGTGGAAAAATCAATAAAAAGATCAATGTTTTCCGTTTTTGAATCCGATTCCAGGGGTTGATTGATATCGAATATGGCCTGAATCGAGTGTCCTTTGCCGGCGGCAATTTGCTCGACCATTTTACCCATTCTGCCGTATCCGATTAAGCCTATATTCATAGCAAGCCTTTCCTTTGGTTTACAGTTCTGAACCGAACAATCGTTCATCAGCACCGTTTTTAAAAAACAAAGTATGAAGGGTGTTCACCACCGGAGAGATATTCTCCTCATCTATAACAAAGCTGATGTTGATATCCGAGGCGCCGTGGGAAATCTGGTAGACAACAAAGTCGGATAGTTCACTAAAGATATTGCCGGTTACGACGGTCTCTCGTTTTAACGCCTCGCCGACCAGGCAGACAATTGACTTTTTCGGCAGCACCTCAACTTGAGCAAAGCGCGATAATTCGCGACGAATTTCACTCAGCCTTGAAGTGTCATCTATGGTAATAGAAACACTGACCTCGGATGTGGAAATAAGATCCACCGATGTCTGGTAACGTTCAAAAATTTCAAAAATTGAAGCGATAAAACCATAAGCCATGAGCATCCGGGTTGAAGAAACCTTGATCACGGTAATACCTTCTTTATAAGCAATCGATTTTAAAACACAGTGCTGCTGACCCGTGGGTTTTTGATCCGATATTTCCGTCCCCGCATAATCCGGCCGATTCGAATTTAACACTCTGACCGGAATCCCGTGTTCAATGGCGGGCAACAGACTGGAAGGGTGCAACACCTTGGCACCAAAATAGGCCAGTTCCGCCGCCTCCTGAAAGCTCATATATCGGATTCGCCGGGCGTGAGGAACGATAGAAGGATCAGCTGTAAGCACGCCGTCCACATCGGACCAGATTTCCACTCTGTCTGCATTTAAAATAGAACCGATAAAGGTTGCACTGTAATCAGACCCTCCCCTTCCCAGCGTTGTCGTGCGGCCAAACGTATCCCTGCCGATAAATCCCTGAATCACTGCTATGGTTTCTGTTTCCGCGACGGGTTTCAGGATTTTCTTTATCTTGATACTGCTTTCTTCACCCAGAGGATGAGCATTACCAAATTGAGAATTTGTGACAATGATCTCGCGTGCATCAACAACACGCGAGTCACACCCGATAGAGTTTAAATATGCTGTAATGATATGGGCTGAACAATATTCCCCCAAACTCGACAGTTCATCCCGAATATGACGGGCAACGTGCCCGGATTGTAAAATGTTGTCCACGATGCGCCTCAGATCACTTTCCACTGACTTGAATACGGCTTGCAGACCGCTATCGTCATCGCAGCCCAAAGAATGAGCAAGTTTTTTATGAAAGGAGATAAACTGAATGGCTTGAGCATAAGCCTGACGTCTATCTTTTTGCGCTGCTACTGCGCTCATCTCCTCCAGACTGTCGGTGCTGTTGCCGATGGCGGAAACCACCACCGCGGGATGTTCATTCTTTCTTTGCAGAATCGTTTCAGAGATGCGCTTTATCGCCGTGTTATCCTGTATGGATGTACCTCCGAATTTCATTATAATCATTTTCTCGAATCACTCCTGTTGATAAGCTCCATAACCATTTTCCTGTACAATTTGACTGCTGTTTCCAAGTCCGCTATTGTGATCTGTTCATGCTCCTGATGCGCAAACTCTATAGAGCCCGGTCCCAGTAAATAAACCTGACCCAACGGCTGCAGATGACCGGCATCAGAACCAAAGGCCACAATTGTCGTCTGAAAATCCTTTAACCTGCCCAAATGCTGGGGCTCTGTTTTACTGCGGACCGTGATCTTTATGCCTTCATCCGCAAGTGAGCGCAAATGGGTTTCCGTACTGCTGCAATCCCGGCTAATCCGAAAAATACCTTCAGCACGTGCAAAATCCGATATCACATTTGCTGAATACCCCCCCTCGATCTTGCCGATATTGACAGTTGTTTGTCCGAAATAGTCGTCCCTGCTCCAGTCGGCATTTTGTAAACGGTTTAAAAAATGGATTAAATGATGTATGGCGGAACGGCCCCGTTCCGGATAAGCGGAATGACCCAGCTCGCCAGTTGCTTCAATCTGAAAGACCAGAGTGCCCTTCTGCCCTGCGGCGAGGCGGTTTTGCGTCGGCTCTCCCAAAATGATATATTTTGTTTCCAGACCCAAAGCAGCCGCCTGCCGGGCACCATCGGAATCCGTCTCTTCCCCGACAACAAATAAAAAACCGAAAGAGGTGAGGCCTTCCTCAACCAATTGTAATCCTGCTTCGATCATGCACACCAGAGCCCCTTTGGCATCACAGACCCCGCGTCCGTATAACCGCTGCCCGTCCCGTTGAAAAGGAATAAAAGGCGGCACCGTATCCATATGCGTGCAAAACAGAATCACGGGAGCAGGTTCCAGCGTGGCCAGAACATTAAAGCGATTCTTATCCACTTTTTGCCTGTTGACGGAAAAGCCCTTTTCCGTCAACAGATCACTTAACAGATGAGCAATTTTCTCTTCAGCACCGCTGACAGAAGGTATGTTTACAAGGGTTTTCAGCAATTCCAGCATTATTTCAATCCAAAAAAAAAGGGTTGATTTAATCCATAGAAACGAATTTTATCAACCCGCAAAAATTCAGCAAGCTTTTTATAGCGCTCCACGGAGTTCATCTCTCGTGACAGTTCGGCAGGTTTTCCCTGCCGGCCCAACAGGATCGCCCGGAGGAACGATACTGTTTCGGCTGTTCGTCCTTTCAGTCGATTCTCTTCCGGCACCTCCGCTCCTCGAATCGATCTACTGTTACAAACAGCTCCTCTATTTAGCGTTATGTATTGTACACATTTCAGTATAACGAAAATTCATCAACAATGCAAGGACTAAAAGTAAAACCGATTGCAAACAACCGTGGAAAAATCAATCTCTCACCACCCTGACAAGTTCGTATTTTGGACCTTCTCTCCTGGCACAGGCTCACACCATCTACAGAGCGGTTGAGGAGTTGCAAAAACCGGATATGGAACGGGAATCCGCTTTTCAGGACAGGAATCTGCCCTACCTTAGACAACGGATTGAGCTTGCAGAACGCAGCTACGATCTCGAAACCGATAGAGCCTTTTTAAAATTTATTTTAAACAACCTCGAACAATAACCGACCAGCCAACATCCCAGGGCCCTGGCTGACCTGTTGAAACAAAAAGAATCCAATCGGAATGCATTCGTAGATTCACTGTACCGCAACACCGTTCTCGACAATGAGGATAAACGGTTGCAGCCGGCCGTTTTATTTGATAAAAGTCATCTTTTTCGTCTCCTTAAAAGCTCCTGCCTCCAGGGTATACAGATAGACACCGTTTGCCGCCATTTGCCGGCTTTGATTCATGCCCGACCATCTTACAACGTGGCGGCCGGTACTCATCTTTTGATCAATCAGAGTCGAGACCAGCTGACCGTTGAGGTTATAAATTTTAAGGGTAACCCGTTCAGCCCGGGGAATCGTAAACGTTATTGTCGTTTGTGGATTAAAGGGATTGGGAAAATTGGGGTAGAGCTTGTATTCAGACGGGAATTCCGTCTTTTCGGGCAATTGTACGGATGCGGGGATGATTCCGGCGAGGCGGAGATCGTCAATATATATATTGCCGCTGAGGCTATCCGATTGTTCTCCCCGCGTCAGCTGAAAACTATCCATGCGCAAGGTACCGTCAAGATTGCCATCGCCAAGCCAATCTCCGGTTCCGTCGGTGGCCATATTCCATGAAATCAATTTCCACCCCAGCCAATCAAGGGTATACCACGGGCTGACCTCATGGTTTGTGGCACCGGATACCGGTACCCTGTCATCGAGGGCAAAGCGAAACTTGTGACCGCTACCGTCACCAAATATATAGGCCTGCAGAATATCTTCACCGCTAAACTGTACATTTCGGGGAGCGCCACCGCCGAGGTATTCCCGAACGATACATTCATCCGCATCCTTATCCCATGAAAAGTATAGATTCATAGATGTGCGGCTGTTCGTAACCAAATTGACGACTGTGGTATCCGCTTCCCGTCCGGTTTTTTCGGTTACAAATCCGGTGGAGGTTCCGCTCTGCTGTGGCATCCACCAGTTGTTGATACCGGATTCAAAATCATCGATCTTCTTGTAACTGTATTTAGTTTCTCCGGTCGTAAACCGAAATCCGCGTGTGGCCGTGGATATATTCCCATGTATATCCTGCAAGCCGGGCAATACCTGAACGAGATAAGTGGTGGCCGGATCAAGCTGTTGGGACGGGAAATAGCTCAGAACGCCGAAATCACCCACCGGATAATATACAACTTTACCGGCTACCGGTTCGCGATCGCGATAGGTGACATAATTGATCAAACTGTCTGCGATTGTGGATTCCAGCAGTGGTTCATCAAACACAAAAGAGACGATTGCACGCCGATCCACGCCTTCGGCATTTCGTTCCGGCAGATAAGATAAAAGAGAAGGAGGTTCCATGTCACGCGGCCCGGTAGCAAAATTGAGAACAAAATCGTCTCCGCCGATACCATCTCCATTACCATCAAAAGCATGGCCGTAACGGTCCGTCACCGTACCGGGAATGGTAACGGTGTAAGCCGTGAGATACTGAAGCGTATCCGGCTTGATAACCAATTTTCTGTCATCCTCGATCCAGGTATAATCGGCCGTAAAGTGTGGAGAATATCTCACCGAATCAACAAACAGCTGTTTATCGAGCGGCCGGCTGAATTCGATGACGAGTTTATCCCATGCCGGTACCCGTTCAGCTCCCTCTTCAGGATCTGTGGAAATGACCATAGGGGGGCGTTGCGAGATGAGCTCGACATCGCGAAAGGTAAAAAAGTCGTCTTTGATTTGTACCGAGAGGGTATCGCTGTAAAAGCTATCCGCTTCAACAATCATTTGCAGCTCTGAATCCGGAAGCGCTTCGAAATAGTAAAATCCATTGTGCAACTCGTCCGGATCATTTGAATAGCGTTTGAAGACGGTTTCCCAGGTGTCAGTTACATAGGTTTCGCCGTTGAGATGAATGCGCGCTCCGTTGACCGGTACGCCGGTATCTTTATCGAGAATATAGCCGGCGCAGGTGCCGAAAAAGGGTTTTTCCAGGTTATGATATTCCAGAATCGACCAGTAAAATGTTTTTGCTTCCAGTCTTTTCCACTCTGCATTCATAAATCGCTGCGCCTGTGCCGGATTGGTATGAAATCCGGCTTCTGATAATTCCGAAGGCATGGTGCTGCGGCGGTTCACCGATAAATAGGGTCCATTAAAGGTGCATCCGTAGAATGAACAATCTCCGATTGAACCTCTTATGGTATATGTCCGTAATCCATCCGTGAGATATTTGATCATAATATCGCTCATTGCCTGACCACCGTTTGGTATCTTTTCCCGGCCATCGCGATATTGCCCCCACAGCAACAGCGTGCTGTTGGCGGAAGGCCCCCCTGCATCGCTGTGAATAGAGTGGAACCATGCAGCACCCAGTCTGTTGGCCATATCGGTCCGCTGCGTCAGAGTAACATATTGACTATCATTGGTCCTGGAGAGGTAAACCGTATCAATATCCGTTGTGGAAAGGAGCATATCGCGTAAATGTAAAGCGACGCGTACATTGCGCTCAGCTTCCGAAATCCCAAAAGCACCCTGATTTTCCCGACGGCTGTGACCCGGATCCAAAAAAATATTCCATCCCTGCAACCCGGTAATCTGGGCTTGCAAGGAAAACGCCAGTGTGATGATAACCAAAACTATTATTCTTTTCATTTATATGATCTCCTGTTTGCCATTCAATCTCTAATTTAAAGTAAAATCGATTTTCGCAACAAAAAGCGTGCCGCTCTTGTAATCATCATAGACGATTCTGCTGCCATCCGGCGACCAGTGAGGATTCATTTCATAACGGTCCTCCGTATCAGTCAGCCGGGAAATCTCCGATCCATCAGCAGTGGCAACATAGAGATCAGACGAGGTAATTCGGTGACCATCGTCTTTGGTAATCATATAAACGATATAGTTTCCATTCGGAGACCAATGCGGATGATAACCCGGTCCCAGATCGATTCGGTTTGATCCGTCTTTGTCCATAATGATAAGGTTGCCGCCATAAACTTCACAGGCGATGCGATCACCGTCGGGAGAAAGTACCGGATTCAGGTATCGCTCATCGTTTTGTTCACCAATCCAATTCATCTCCCCGGTCAAGATGTTACTGATTGCAATTCGGTCATCCGCTAAAAAAACCAGCGAGGTATCGGAAATGCGCTTTTTTAAATTTTGCGCTCCGGTGTCGTATCGTTGCAGCGCGTTGTTCATATAGAGATAAACATTACCATTGGCGAATTGAGGTGTGGCGGGCATAAGCGTTGTATAATCTGTCAGCAGTTTACTGCTTGTCCCTTTGGTGTCGAAAAGTTTAATGGCATTGTATCTGCGAACGCCTTCGTATTTGGCTACCCGGCTGCAAATGTACCTGGAATCGGAGGACCACTCAAAGCCATATCCCGCAGAGAGTTCATCGCTGAGCTGATTCGTGCGACCACTCGCCATATCCAAAAGCCATAATCCTTTATAATTCGCAGCCGTATAAGCGATTTTACGCCCGTCCGGAGACCATTTCGGATTCATAAAAAACCCGGATTGCGCTTCTATCAATTGCCTTGGATTATCGACCGGTTCAACGTTGGCCAGCGCAAAAAGAAACGGCAAGAGTAGAAGAATAAGACCTAACCTTTTTTTCATAATTCACCTCGATAAATAGTTTTACTACTCTATGTTCAGTATGTTAGTTAAGTGTCTTTATAAATATAACAGGGTAACTAACCTAATCATTTTTCCCACCAAAACAAACCTTTTTTTTAAACCCGTCATGCCTGTAAAAAGTACTTGCGTATCGCTGCAGGATTCACTATTATTTTTGCAACAAAAGATGAAAAGTGTATGAAGCAAAACAGTCTTGAAAAGGCAATCACTGCCATCCGAAAGCAACACATCCTGGTGTTGGGAGATCTGATGCTGGACAAATTTATCTATGGAAACGTTCAGCGCATATCACCTGAAGCTCCGGTACCTGTGGTCCAGGTCGCGTCGGAACAAGCCTATCCCGGAGGCGCAGCAAACGTCGCCCGCAATCTTTCCGATTTCGGTGGACGTGTTACCGTAAGCGGCATTTTAGGCAACGATACCAATGGTACGATATTGAAAGAAAAACTCAATCAGAGCAATATTTCCACAAGCTGCGTAATGGAATTGCCTGATTTTTCTACCATTGTTAAAACCCGCATTATTGCCCGCCACCAGCAGATCGTTCGCGTTGACCGGGAACAAAAACGCTCGCTGACACGGTGCGAAAAGCACCAGATCGTGTCGTTGATTAAATCCATCCTTCCGGATCTTTCCGCCATTATCATTGAAGATTACGGCAAGGGTTTTATTTCGCAATCATTGGTCAACAGCATTGTTGACCTGGCAAGGGAATACCGGATTCTGATCTCGGTAGACCCCAATCCGCAAAACCCGTTAAAATGGCAGAGCGTAGACATTGTTAAACCCAATCGCAACGAAGCTTTTGCTGCCCTGGGGCGTCCGTATTCCGAGACACCCGAAGATCTGATTCAAGCGGGCCAGGAACTACTGGACAAATGGAAAATATCTCATCTTTTAATCACTCTGGGTGAAGAGGGCATGGCGCTTTTCCGTCCGGACGCCGATCCATATTTTTCTCCGACCCGGGCGCAGGAGGTCTTTGATGTCTCCGGTGCGGGCGATACGGTTATAGCGTTTTTTACCACTGCGATGGCTGCGGGTATTGCAGCGGAACAATCCGCAGAAATCGCAAACCATGCAGCCGGCGTTGTGGTGGGAAAACTCGGAACGGCAACACTGACGGCTGATGAACTGAAAAAGAGTTTTGAAGACCATGAATAAAGCTGTTTTTTTTGATCGCGACGATACACTCATTAAAAACATACCCTATCTGGGAGACCCGTCCAAAGTCACTCTCCTTCCCGGTGCACATACGGCTGTGAGCAAATTAAAAAAGGCCGGATTCCTGCTCGTTATGATCACCAATCAATCCGGTGTCGGCAGAGGGCTCATCAGCCGCGAACAGGTGAAAGCGGTTAACGATGAAGTGATGCACAAAATTGGAATAGAGTTCGATGCCGTCTATATGTGCTTTGATCATCCCGATACGCCCAAAGACAATTGCCGCAAGCCCTCTCCTAAAATGATCCTGCAGGCACAAAAAGAGCTGCACATCGACCCGTCCGCATCATTTTTTATCGGCGATACCTATCATGACATCGTGGCCGGCAACAAAGCCGGTTGCAGGACCATATTACTCGAACATTCGCACAACAAAACCGAAAGCCGAAAAACCGAATCTCTGGCAAATCTGATCTCGAATGACCTGGCGGAAATTACCGGCTGGATTCTATCACAAAACAGAAAAACTTGATTATAGTTGAAAAAATGTGTATTGTAAAATTATCAGCTTTAACCGTGCACGGGAATAAAAAAGGTTCTTCCGAATAATGAGTACTTTTTTTACCGCTGAGAAAACGCCAAGAA
>CAZSOP010000100.1:0-11054 GCA_964608385.1 uncultured Cytophagia bacterium | reverse complement strand
CTCAGCGTTCTTGGCGAGCTTGGCGGTTTTGGGTACGCATTAACCGGATGAGCCGAAAAAAGGGGTCGTAGATTTCAAAGAGATGATAAAGTAATGTATAACATTTACAAAAAAATAGAGTCCATGACAGCGATTGCTATCACGATCTATTTTTTTGAATGTATTGCGCTGAAAAAATGATGTCATAAAAGAGCAGCTCAGGCCAACGCACTCTCTACACCCGAATCCTTGACGAACAAACAGGATGACTTTGTCTGCTCGCTCGCCTCTCTTATGAGATCAAAATCGAGTTTTTCCCCAATCCCGAAAATATTAATATCAGCTCTCGGAGCCGATTGTAAAGACTTTTTAAAGCTGTTCACCAGTACAAAATACTGGGTCTGCGACGGCATTCTTGCCTGATCGCTGAGAGAATCAAAAAACCGGTAGAGCCGGTTTTTATCGGAATCCTTGTTCGTAACCGTCACCAGATTAATCGTTGCATTCCAGTTCATCTGCAGATGCAAAGTGATTAATAGTGCCAGGTGCCAGTTGGGGCTTTTATCGCGCAGCCAAAGATTAATATTTTTTTGCATGCCAAACGCCATGCGAGAGTGCTGTCTCAAAATCATGGCACCAAGGTTGTATTTTGCTGCATGCGATACAAGCTCCTGGATCACGGCATCTTTCCGAGTTTCATTTCCCAGGGTTAAAAAAAGGATATTGGGACGAAAGACACCGCTTTTCAGGGTTTGAATGACCAGTTTTGCACCTTGTAAAAATTCATGATCCTCGATAACGGTAGAATTAACCAGGATTCCTTCCTCGTGCAGCGGATGCAGCAAATCATTCAATTCGTTTTCCAGGTGCTCGGTAGCATTTTCTTTCACAGTAAAAGCAAAAAGAGTACCCGATGGATAGGTAACATTGCGGATAAACAGCAAGGGGCCGGCCCAAATGCGTGGCTCGTCGATTGGCACCAAAAGATCGGGTTTCCAGGTAATTTGGTAGCGGGGGAATTTCGCTGCCAGATATGATAACCGCTGGGCGATGGCGAGAAACAATCCGCCGCGAATATCGCCACTGCCCTGATTTTCCAATCCGCGTCTTTCCAGCCAGACATAGAGAGCAACAATAACACAAATGGCGACAAAGCTGAACACTGGATTGATCAAAAACATAATGGCACCACAACCCAGTGCCCCGATTAAGGGAACCAGTCGCGGAATTCTAAAAGTCGGACGAAAACTGATGATCTTCATGCTTTGCTGGATAAAGACTATGGCATTAAGCATACCATAGGTAACCAGGAAGAACATCGTAATGAGGGAAGCGAGCATATCGAAATTACCGGTAATAAGCGCAAACCCGATAACCAGTCCGGTGAAGACAATCGCGTTGCGAGGTTCATTTTTAGCCGTCTTTTGGGACAGGATTTTATAAAAGGGTACGGTTTTTTGACGGGCCAAGGCCTGCAGGATCCGCGGTGCTCCCACCATACTCCCCAAAGCGGATGAAAGCGTTGCGCCCATAATACCGGCAATAACGACAGGCGCCCACAAGGCCATATCAGCCATGATCAATTGATTCTGGCGCAGCGCCTCGGGACGTGCCATTTTAGATAGAAAATATGCCAGACCGATATAAATCACCATAGTTACCAGGATAGCGCTCATGGTACCCAATGGAATCGCCCGCCTGGGGTTTTTCAAATCCCCGGATAAATTCGCACCGGCCATAATGCCGGTCACAGCAGGAAAAAAAATGGCAAAAACCTGCCAGAATCCGGCGTCTTCGAAAGTGCCGATCAAATAACCCTGTGCCAGCGGATCGCGCGGGGTAAAAAGAAAAGAGATCAGAGAGAAACCGATGACCGCCATGATAATGAACTGAACCTTGATGGCAAAGTTGGCACTGATGTAAGAAACGACCAAAAGCAAAATCCAGGCAATGGTTGCCACTAAAATCGCGGGGTGCTGGGGAAATATCCAGCGCCAGCTTTCCGTGAACCCGATAATATAGAGCGCCGCCGAAAGGGTCTGCGCAATATAAAACGGAATGCCGATACTGCCGCCGGCCTCAAGACCGAGAGACTTGGAAATAATCGAATAAGCGCCGCCGGCGCCGATTTTGATATTCGTCGTGATCGAAGACATGGATAAACCGGTACAAATGGTCACTGATTTCGCCAGTAAAACGATCAACACCGCACCTCCGAAACCGGCATTTCCAACCACCCAACCAAAACGCAAGTACATAATGACACCCAAAATCGTCAAGACATCAGGTGTAAAGACACCGCCAAATGTGCCCAGCTTTCTGTATTTAACCGACTTTTTTTCCTTCCTGCGCATCATTTCCCTCATCATCCAGGCATGAAATGGGAGTAAAAAAGGAACTTGCACCTTTTTTAATTATTTGCTAATGTACATTGTGTGGCATTTTATGCCTCTAATATACGGGCACATTGAATAAAATCCAAATAAATATTTGCATCTCTTGCTGGCAACGTAAAGGATAGAAACATGCAAACTCCGGACAAGCCCCGGATTCTGGTGGTAGAGGACAACAGGGATCAGGCTTTTGTCATTCGATATTTTCTCAAGAACAAGGGCTATCAGGTGGACTGGTGCAGCACCCCGCAAAGCAGTCTGAAAAGCGCCCAAAGCAACGTGTATGATCTGGTGCTATTGGATATTATGCTCAACGCTGAAGAAGATGGATTTTTCCTGTGCCGAAAGTTTAAGGAAAGCCGGCAGCTCCGCGATATACCCATCATCATGGTCACCGCACGTACCGCTCCGCGTGACAGAATCAGTGGACTCGATCTGGGAGCGGATGATTATGTCACCAAGCCGTTTAACCGGGAAGAACTGGCCAGCAGGATCAAAGCCGTTCTTAAGCGCAAAATCTACCAGGATCTGACGCATCGCTACCATGAGCTGATTGAAAATAACAACGACCTCGTGCTCTTTCTCAATACAAGCGGTCAAATAGAACATACCAATAAACGCGCAGAATCCACCCTCCCCCATTTGGTGGCGACAGACCATCAGCTCGATTTTGTCGAATTGTTTGAGGAAAAAGATGCCGATGGAATTTCATCCGCGCTTTACCGGGCACTGGATGGTGAAGATATAACCGCACGAAAATGGAAACTCAGCGACACGGAAGAAAGGGTAACTGTAAACGCGCAGCTGATTCCCTTGCGGCATGGTAATCGCATCATCGGTATTGGTTGCATTTTGCGCGATGCCTCCCGCGAGGAGAAAATGTTCCGGCAGCTGGAACAGAATACCGGTGAACTGCGACGGAAAATCGAAACCACCAGCGCTGCGCTCAGCAACGCTCAACAAAAGCTGGTCATGTCGGAAAAAATGGCGGCAATGGGACAACTCGGTGCCGGTATTGCGCACGAATTCCGCAATCCGCTCAATACAATAAACGCTTCCCTCTATATACTGCGGAAAAAATCCGATCTCAGCGATCCGCTGATTAAAAGACACCTCGATCTGATTGAAGAGGAAGTGGAACGTTCAAAACGATTAATTGAGAATCTGCTGGACTTTGCCAAAAAATCCAAAGCCAGGCGCAGCAAGGTCGATGTAAACCGGATTCTCGATCAGATACTGGCGCTTTTGGAAAAAGATTTGAAATTATTTAGTATAAACATTGTTAAAGAATATAACAACATCAAACCGGCATACATCAATCAGGATGATCTGAAACAAATTTTACTCAATCTTATCCTGAACGCCAAAGATGCAATGCCGGATGGTGGTACGTTGACACTGAGAACCGGTATAAAGGATAATATGGTGGTTGTGTTGATCTCGGATAGCGGCAGGGGCATTCCCGAGCCCGATGTGGACAAGATATTCGAACCGTTTTATACCCGTAAGGAAGAAAAAGGCGTCGGAATCGGCCTCTCACTGGTACACTCTGCAATCGAACGCAACAGTGGTTCGATTGATGTGACGTCGCAGGTCAATAAAGGAACCACCTTTACGCTGCACTTTCCGGTTTTTAGAGAAGACAATGACGATGATTTCATACAAACCTGAGTATTGAAAGGTTCAAATTATGGTGCATACCGAAGCCAGAATACTGGTGGTCGATGATGAAAAAAATTGTCTGCGCGCAATAAAAGACGTCTTCGAACTCGAAAAGATTCCCTGTCTTACAGCTGATTCCGCCAGCAGAGCTCTTGATTATATTGAACGCTATGATATCGATATCGTGCTCACAGACGTCAAGATGCCGAAAAACTCGGGGATGGAACTGTTGCGTAAAATCAAGAGCCAAAACAACGACAACTTTGTTATCATGATGACGGGGTACGCTTCGATTCAGGATGCGGTGGACGCGATGAAACTCGGTGCTTATCAATATATCATGAAACCGATCATCATGAATGATCTTCTGGTGCAAATTTATGAAATTCTCGAAAAAATCGACAAATCCCCACAACAGGCATCTTCAGACATTATCAGCGGCGTTCCGGCCGGCAAGGCATTGCTGGGAAACACCGAACGCATTAAAAATATCGGTCAACTCATTTCCAAAATCGCCAATACGGATCTTCCCGTTTTAATTCTCGGAGAAAGCGGAACCGGCAAAGAGCTGGCGGCAACGGCGATTCATTACGCCGGAGTAAGAGCCCGAAAAAATTTTGTTCCGATCAATTGTGCCGCTTTGCCCGATACCCTTCTGGAAAGTGAATTATTCGGTTATCGCAAAGGCGCTTTTACCGATGCGCGAAACAGCAAAATTGGTAAATTCGCCCAGGCTGACGGAGGAACACTATTCCTCGACGAAATCGGCGACATGAAACCGTCCATGCAGGTTAAGCTGCTCAGAGTACTGGAAGAAAAAGAGTACCATCCCCTGGGGTCGGATAAAAGTATCAAAGTCGACTTTAGATTGATTTCCGCCACCAATAAAGATATAAATGATATTTTAAAAGACGGATCTTTTCGTTCGGATCTGTATTACCGCCTAAATGCCGTGCAAATCGCAATGCCGCCATTGCGTGAAATTCCACAGGATATACCGCTTTTGGCAAGGCATTTTGCCGACGAATTCGCACACAAATATAATCTGAAAAAGATAAAAATTCCTCAAGCCATCATCACGATGTTGCAGTCCTATTCATGGCCGGGTAATGTACGTGAGCTCGCCAACACCATCAGAAGGTCCATAGCGCTTTGTGACGGCTCGGAACTGAAATCATTTGATTTGCCGCAGCATATTATCGATCGCGAATCGACAGCCACTGAAAGCGTTTCAGAACAAGGTTCACTAAAACTATCGGAAGTGGAGAAACAGCATATCCAATATGTTTTACACCTCGCCGATTCGAATAAAAGCCTTGCCGCCAATATGCTCGGCATACATCGGGATACCCTCCTGAGAAAATTAAAGCGATATGAAATCAACGCGTAAGCCAGAATCGCGAATCCGCAAGCGATAAACACATTACAAAACGCTCTTCTTATTCATCCCACCTCTATCAGGTTGCCGTATATTACTGCAACTGTCGTATTTTGCAATACTTGAAAAATATTATTTAAAAACAATAAATACAAAACATTGTGTCAATAAAGAGTGATTATTTCCTTAATCATGTCGTATATTTCTGACGTAAGCATTCCGGCCTGCTTCTTGGTCGAATAATATAATGTCAGTAATAACATAAAGTTAAAAATAAAAGTTTTCAAAAATATCGTTTGGCACACGGATTGCTGGTAATACTTGTGAACAGAGCTTAATATTTATCAAAGGAGAAACCCGACAACCTTTGGATACAACAGACGTAAAATTCAATCAGGCTGCCATACCGACGAGGTTATGGGCGGTTGCAGGCAATGCGATGCTATCCGGCAAAACCACCTTGACGGCTGCAATCGGTGGGTATTGTGCTATGCGCGGGCATTTTGTGCATATGCTCAATACGGATTTGGCCAATACACCACACGATCATCATTTTGATCACCGCCGGGATGTTTCCCTGGATAATCTCTATGGTTCCATCGATCCGCAGTTCTGCGAATCGCTCGACTATATAGTCCGCAATACGATCCAGGCACCCATATTCGATGCGGAAAACAAGTATCGTCACATTTTACTCGATTTAAATCCAAGCCTGTCGCACGACACACTGGACTTTTTCCTCATATCCGATTATCCGATCATCGTCATCAATCCCGGTTTGGATACTCTGGATGAGCTGGCTCTGTTTTTAAAAGCCGCCATCTTTCGTCTGATCGAGCATATGTTTCCGGAAAAGGCGAATCAGTTCAGCCTTCTGAGCGGCAGAGTGAAACAACAAAAAGCCTGGACACATACCTTTGAAGAGGTGAACCAACTCTTGCAGCAATTGGAACACCACAAACGACAGGAGCTCAGAATGACGCTGAGAATGTTTGCTCCCCGAATTGTGGTAAATCGTTTTGAAGAGCCAACAACCTATCAGTTTCTCCTTAGATATGTATACAAATATTTTTTACCCATACTGCCGAATCTATCGGTCATCGGTGCGATTCCGGATGATGGACACAGCGCCAGACTTTTATCAAAGCTGAACTGTCTCTTTTTATCGGAACAGGATCCAAAAACACAGTCAATCGCCCAGTATCTGGCCTACAAAATTTCGATTCTGGCTCAAGACCGCATCGAAGTGATGCCCGTTCTCGGTCATGATAATTTTTACGGAGATGACATTTTTAGTACAAATTATGTCTTTGATAAAAAGAGAGACAAAAGTCAGTTCAATATCACCCAGAGATTGAATTAAAATTCAGCGTTTGTTCATTTACATAAATTGGGAATTTGGTGGGGTAAGGGCTTTGCCCTTGATTTTCAGGTTAGCAGTCTGGTATTTGCAACCCTGGTTTAGCATTTAAAAAACACACAGCTCAGCATTGCCATCTATTCATCAGGCATCTATGCATGAGCAACAAGGCACAACACCCCCCGGAACAGAGGAGTGTCTGGCAGAACAGAGTTGGGTGCTTTGGCATCCGACACGGCAACGATTAGAGCAACCTGGTCTGCACCTTTTGTCATCAGCATCCCTGCCATTCACTCCGCTTATTAGCAACACTGAAAAGCAACATCTGCGGGCCTGTTTACTCAAGCACCCGTGCACCTGAGCGGAAACGCTTAGCAGCAATTGTACCGGCAACTTTGTTTAGCGTTTCTTTTAGCACCTGGAGTAAGCATGCAGGCAACCGTTGAATGAAATATTCCGAGCGGTTTACTGCAAGATGCCTTTACCCTCCCATTCCCACTTTTCACCTTTTTCTCACATCTTTGCCTGTTTCTGGCACAATATATGCAATTTTAACAATATCATGGTTCAACTATATCGTTATAAATTGTATTTTATACAGTTATAACGGCATACCCGGTTTTATTGAACTACAAAACTGTGACAGGGAATTACCATATTGTTACCCGGGCGCAACAGTAAAAAATTCTTGCATCTTTTTAATAAAATCAATACTTTTGCAACTATGATGACCGGGGTGACGCGAATGAGGAGGATTGTTCATTGTTCTTGCGGGTTAGTGGTCGATTCATTCTGACAGGGATACTCTTAATATTTGTTTTTACGATCTTTGCCAAAGAAAATTCCGGAGATAAAGGTAAATCTCTCTCTTCAACTGCAAAGACGGACAGCACCGAGATGACTGACGACGCCAACCATCGTGGTGAAACCTGGGCGATGACTAGTGGGAACGCAACAGAAACAACTAACAGTGGTACCGGCCTGCCTCAATGGCTACTCGATCTGAAACATTCCGAAACAAAAACAAAAAATACCGACAAGAATAACCGCAGTGCAAAGCATATCTCACAAACCATCAAGATGCATAATAAAGCCATCACTGAATGTTACCATCGCTATTTGAAACAACATCCCGGTGTCGCCGGTAAACTGCAGGTGCGTTTGCGAATCGACAGCGGTGGCTGTGTCGACAGCGTTGAGGTGGTTCACTCGACAATGGACGATAACGATTTTTGCCACCAGGTCTGCGATATGATTCGTGCCTGGGATAATTTCGGCCCGGCCGATTGCGGCGACAAAATATACCGCCAGGAATATATTTTCGGGGACGAAGACCAGCCATAAATCACTCTGTTCCGCCAAATGATTTCAGCAAATCTGCAATTTTGCATCTATTAAATTTATTACTTGAATTAAAAGTAAACTTTTTAAATATTATAGGAAAATAGTATATTTATTAAATTTCGCAGGAAACCATTTTCGTGAGGTATGCGAATACCGTTGATCAAATCATGTTACTGAATTAGAGGTCGGCCGGATGGCGGAACCCTGCTGATTCTATCATCTGCTAACAAAAGGATCACAACAATGGCCAAGATACTCGTAGTTGATGACGAGGAAGATATTCTCGAAACATTACCCGAAGTTTTAAATCGCTGGGGCCATCAAACCCTTGTAGCCAAAGATGGTCTTCAGGGGCTCGAGGCATACCGAAAAAATCCGGTTGATTTTGTGATCACTGATATAAAAATGCCGGAAATGGATGGACTGACGCTGCTTAAAAAAATCCACGAGATCGACCGCAAAGCCATGGTTATCTTTTTGACCGGATATCCCTCGCTGGATTCCGCAATATCAGCCATGCGTGCCGGTGCCTATGACTATTTGGTCAAACCGGTTAACCTCGATGAGCTTAAATTGCGCCTCGAACGCGGTATCGAGCGCCTCGAACATATGAAAGCTTTGCCCTTGCTCAGGGGGCTCAACTGGGCTCTGCTGGTCAGTATTCCCCTTTGGCTAATTCTGGGCATTATTCTGGCGAAACTTTTGCGATAACCATTTACAACACAATGACTCTGCATTGGAGGACATATGGATTCCGTTATTCTCATTCTCATGGGAATCATTCTCTTTTTCATCGCTTATCGTACCTATGGACGATTTATCAGTAAAAAGCTTAATATCGATAATCAACGTAAAACCCCTGCACATGAACTCAATGACGGTGTTGATTATGTACCGGCAAAGTCGCCGGTTCTACTCGGCCATCACTTTGCCTCTATCGCCGGTGCCGGTCCGATATTGGGACCGGTGATCGCCTCAACTTTCGGTTGGGTACCGGTATTTATATGGATCATACTGGGGGGAATCTTTTTCGGCGGTGTTCATGATATGACCGCTCTGGTAGCATCTATGCGCCATCGCGGAAAATCGATCGGACAAATCATCGAGTCCTATCTCGGCAAAAGCGGTAAAATACTCTTTCTCATCTTTGCCTATTTAACCCTGATTCTGGTTATTGCCGTCTTTTGTAAAATCGTGGCCAAAACCTTTGTTACCGTTCCTGCCGTGGCGACTTCTTCCATTCTGTTCATCGTGGTAGCGGTGATCTTTGGGCTTGTCATCTACCGGCGCAAATGGCCCTTGCTGCCGACATCGATTATCGGTGTAGCGCTGTTGTTCGTCTGTATTTCCCTGGGCAGCCGTTTTCCCGTTTCTGTTTATCCCTGGTTCCAGCAACCGGCTACAGAGGCGGCCGCCACCCGACTGGTGGAAAACGGCATTATCGAGTCTACCGACAATCCCGACACTTTGCGCCAGGCATTCATTGATAACCAAATGCCCGAATTCGCACAAGACATCAAAGCTGCAGAAGCAAAGGCAACCAATTTCTGGGTTTTCATTCTGCTCATCTATATCTTTATCGCGGCCACCACACCGGTATGGGCCTTGTTACAACCACGCGATTATCTCAATTCATTTCTTCTTTATATTTTATTGATCGGGGGTGTCCTCGGTCTCTTTTTCACCCGTCCGGCGATGTTGTTGCCCCAGGTGACACAGTTTAAAACCAATATCGGCTATCTCTTTCCGGTACTCTTTGTTACCGTTGCCTGTGGTGCCATTTCCGGATTTCACTCCCTTGTCGCCAGCGGCACCACGGCAAAGCAGATCAACCGCGAAAGCGATGCCAAACTGATCGGTTATGGCGGCATGTTGATCGAATCGGCACTCGCGATTCTGGCGCTAATCGCAGCCGCCACCATAATGCGTGACCGCTATGATTTGCTCTACCGAGGTGGCGATTTTATCGCCGTCTTTTCCGAAGGCGTCGGCTGGTTTATATCAAAAATTCCCGCGCTCGGACCCGGCATCAAAACCGCCATTACATTCGCCGGTCTTGCCGTCTCTGCCTTTGCCCTTACCACACTGGATACCTCGACCCGGCTGGGCAGATTTATGTTCCAGGAATTTTTCGAAAATAAAGAGCGCGAAAAAAAATCCATTCTGGTTAAAAACCGTTTCATCGGCACCGCCATCACCATACTCATCAGCGCCCTGTTTATTTTCTCCGGTTCCTCCGGGGCGATATGGCCGATTTTTGGATCCGCAAACCAGCTCCTCGCAGCCCTGGCCCTGCTGGCCGTATCCGTGTGGCTCAACCACCTTAAAAAAGCCAACTGGTTTACGGTGATTCCCATGGCCTTTATGTACATCCTCAGCCTTACCGCCCTGGTCACACTGATCATTCAGAACCTTGAAAAAGGCAACTATATCCTCAGTATTATTGGCTTCTGCCTGATCGTTGTCTCGCTGCTGCTTGGCGTTCAGGGAACCAAAAAATTAACCGAGAAACAACCACAGGAAACCCCATGATCCGCATTGAGAAAACCTTTCTAAAATCATTCGTCAAAGACGAAGCGCTAAAAAAGCTGCAGCCAAAGATCGATCAGGTCGTCGGGCAGCTGCAAAAGGGCACCTGTCCGGGAAACGATTTTCTGGGATGGATCAATCTGCCCGACCGCATCGACGAAACCGAGCTCAAAGAAATTAAAGCCGTGGCTGCCTACATACGTAACCGGGCCGAACAGTTTGTATCCATCGGTATTGGCGGTAGTTACCTCGGTGCCAGGGCTGCTATCAAGTTTTTATCCCGAAAGCCCTCTGCCAAGCCCTCACCCGAAATGATTTTTCTCGGCCATCATCTCAGCGCCGATTATACCGCGGATATTATGAGAATGCTGCGACTGCGAAAAACCTATATCAATGTGATTTCAAAATC
>CAZSOP010000099.1:0-11117 GCA_964608385.1 uncultured Cytophagia bacterium | reverse complement strand
TAGAGCAAGGGACTGAAAATCCCTGTGTCCCCAGTTCGATTCTGGGAGGCGCCACCAACGCCCCGGGTCACGCTTAACTGATCAGGGGCTTTTTTTTATCCATCGTCCGGGTAATTCTCGCACGATAAATAGCGTCATTATATTGGAAAAACCGGCGATTTCAGTGAGCCTGGCTATCCTAGCGTGCGGATTTCCATTACTTTCGATATTTGGATATAAAAGACTCCACCTCAGGTATTCCCCCCTGGAAAATTAAATAACCATTGCTCGGTTCACGTTCGGTAATTTCGCCGGCAATAGGGCTCAACATGATCTCGCGAACCTTTGCAAGATCGCGCGTCTGTCCCAATGCCCATCCCAGCTTTACGTATGCCACTTCAGGCAAAAGATTTGCCGCCGGAACCACACCTAAATCCATGATTTCCCGGCCGGTCTCGTAAACATACATTTGTACATATCCCCACAGGGTTTGTACGGTCATATATACCGCAACTCCATGGTCACAGGCGCGCCTCAGAGAAGGATAAAGCGGTTTGTTGACATGACCAAGACCGGTCCCGGCAATAACAATACCCCGGTAACCATTGTCCACCAATGAATCTATAATGTCGGGCTTCATATTGGGATAATAATATACGATCGCAACCCTTTCTTCAAAAGCGGTATTGATTTTAACCTGTTTGTCAGTACTGCGCTGGCTGTAATCTTTTCGCAGAGGAGTTATTTTCCCCCGATCCACCATGGCGAGCGGAATATCACCGATTGTACGAAACGTCGACCGATAGCTCGAATGCATCTTGCGCACCCGCGTTCCACGATGCAACAGGCCGTAAACATCCGAAGTGGGGCCAAACATACAGACCATAACTTCAGCGATATCGCTTTCAGCCGCGGTTTTGACCGCATGCATCAAATTCAACGCGGCGTCGGATGAAGGCCGGTCGCTGGAGCGCTGCGACCCTACCATAACAATGGGTACGGGTGAATCCTGGACCATAAACGACAATATAGATGCCGTATGGTGCATGGTATCAGTCCCGTGTCCGACTACAATGCCGTCGACACCTTTTTCGATCTCCTTACCTATTGCCTTGGCCGTGGTTTTCCACTGTTCAGGTCCCATGTTTTCGCTAAAAACGCCATAAAGTTTTTCGGTTTCCAGATTACAGAGATCACCGAGCTCGGGTACAGAGCCATACAACTCACCCGGCGAAAAGGCCGGAATCACCGCGCCGCTGCGATAATCCAGACGACTGGCGATCGTTCCGCCAGTGCCGAGAAGTTTGACCCGCGGTTTATCTTCGTTATAGGGAAACGCCTTTTCAGGGATTTTGTAATGCGCCTCACGACGGCCACAAACAACGATTTCCCGAATATGAGAGGCTAAAACACCAACATTATAACCTGAGCGGAGTTTAATAACAATGTGCACTGCATCTGCGGTCTCCGAGCGGGGAAGAATGATGCCTACATAACCGCCTTTCCCGGTGCGAATCTCTACATCACTCCAAATCGGTGCATCGAACTGTTTTAATACATCCAGAGTTTTACCGCCATATCCCTTGAATTGTTCTGAATCAGACATAGATAAAACCCCGATTTGTACTTTACTCAGCCCGCTTGCTTTTCTGCTCTGCTTCAACAATCATATCGACCTTTTGATTTACCACAGGCGCTTTTACTGATCCGCGCATTTCATTCATCAATAACCCCATGATGCGTTTTTTGCGGGCGATTGCATCTTTCATACCGTGAGTGGCCTCTAAAGCGTTTTGGATATACTTTGTTAGTTCTGATTCCGACAGCTTTTGCCTGGAAGGTACGCTTTCTCCCTTTAAAAATTTCTCGAGTACAAACAGAATACTATCTGCAGGCAAATCTTCCTTGCGAACCTGGTTAAAAAAATCCCGAAAAGTCCCGCTATCAAGGATTTCGAGGTTATACCCTTTTTTAGCCAAACGTTTTGGAAACTGAATCAAGGCAACAGCCACCAGGGTTGGATTCATTTTCCATCTATACACCGCATGATCGAAAAGGTCTGCATATACAGAAAAAGTCAATGGTTTGATCGTATCTTCGGGAATACCAAGGATTTTATATTTTTTTTCGCGCACCCACACCGGTTCAGGAAGAGAACGGCAACATGACTGCAACCGCTTACTGTCGATAGGTTTTGGCGGCAGGTCGGTATCCGGATACATGCGATCCGGGCCGGGTAAAATGCGCTCAAAGCCATTTGTACCATCCGGCAATGCCTGACGCGTTTCAGAAGGGACCCCTTCAGTTGCTTCGCGGGCTCGAATAACGATCTCTTTTGCGCCGGTCTCTGCATCCAGAGGAGTTCCCCATACCAAAACCAGAGTATCTTCACTCCTGGCCTGAACGGATTTTCGAATGCTCTGCCACTCCGCACTGGCAAGCGTCTCTCCCGTACTGTCCGAATGGAGAATATTGGGTTGGTGCATCAAACAGGCGATGACCCGTACACGATCGGCAATCTCACGGGCAAAAAATGTATGGGTTTGGGTTTGCCGGCGCAACAAATCATGAAAACCCCGTAACACAACACATTTAACAGTCATGCCGGCGGTTAATGCTCTTCGAATCGAATCATAACCGGTTCGCCGAAGAGGTCGGGTGACATCTATAATATCTGCCTTAAAAGAGGCTGACGTAATACCTCGTCTCTCCAGCTCGGCTTTCAAGGCGAGCAAACAGCACTGCCGCATGGCTTCATTATAAGTGAGAAGAGGTATCTGTTTGATATGGGCCACGCCTTTTATCTCTATTCGGGTTCCACCGTTTACGCTCACATTGACATCCTGCCTCGCTGCTCCCATGCCAGTGCGAACCTGCCCGGTACTGCGGACAAGACGGCGTAAAATATCTGCAACCTCGGCAACCTGTTGCGGTGTAAACATCTCCGGCGCTGTCACCGTTTCGATCAGGGGCATTCCCAAACGATCGGCCAGGTAAATGCGCTGGTGCCCCACATCGCTGACCTCCCGGCAGGCATCTTCTTCAAGCCCGAGTTGAATGATATTTATTTTTCGATCACGGTAGGGAATTTCACCATCAACGCCGACAATCGTTGTGCGTTGAAATCCAGTTGGAATGCTGCCATCAAGATATTGTTTGCGGGCAATATGTAATTCGTCGATCATCGTACATCCATATAACCGGCCGATACGCAGAGCAATATCAAGGGCCTGCTCATTAATCTCAAAAGGAGGCGTGTCATCCATTTCATAGGTACAGACCGTATCCCGATGAATTCGGTATATGATTTCTTTACGGGTTTTAAATTCCATCAGAGCTGTGCCGTCGTATTCCCCCAATTCCGATAAGGTGGGCCGCATATGACGAAGGATTTCAGCATCATAATGATCGCTGTAGCGTCCGGCCGGACAGCGACAAAACAATTTTTTTTCCGTCAAAAGCTGCTGATGAATTTCAAGTCCGCATTTGAATCCAATCTCGGCATAATCCCGCTCGCGCATCTCTGTAAAAGCTTTAAAAAGCTTCATGGTCAAAATCCCGGCTTGAAAAGTTAAAGCGTTTTCTTTTGACGATCCTGTCCGGTTCCATTTGATCTAGCGCAATCTCATCGGTTTGGCCAGTCGGACGGCTGGAAGATAATAAAAATTGAACATAAAGCACAGAAAAAAATACCTTGCATCATGTAATCAAAAACGAGAAACTCAAACCAACCTCTTTTTATTTACAGCAAAATTTTCCCAATCCGTTTAATATCCAAACACACATATCCTGTATACTGGCGCAAAAATCCCGGAATAAAATCGACATATTAAACATTTCCGGCCGCCATGTAGACACGCTGATCAATGCCACTCAATCCGCCGGTGAACACAGCGTTTGCTGGCATGCAAAAAATAATCGCGGCAACGATCTACCCTCAGGACTCTTTCTATCGCCTGCAAGCCGGAAAAAAGATTGCGGTAAAACGATCTCTTTTGTTGAAATAATAAAATGAGATTTTTTAACGGCAACCTTTTAAAGCGATAGAATAAGTCGCTCTGTTTAAAATGATTTTTCTCTCTGTTCCCTCTATTCCTTTTCTCTGTGGTGAGGCTTTTTGCTGACCGGTTTTGACCGTTTAGCTCAAAAAATGTATAAATGCCATTTTTTCAACTTGTAAAAATAATGCTTTTGATTATTTGGGACAGCAGTGATCTAGAATTTAACCCCAAGCGAAAAGCGCTGCACATTCTCCAGGCGGCCGAAATCGGTATAGGAATAATCGATTTTAAGCACCGTAGAAGACCTCCAGACGCGATAGTGTATACCGCCTCCAAAGGTGAGTCCCTGCTCGGTGTCCTGGCGAAACAGCGTCGCATAACCACTGCGTAAAAAGAGCATTTCATTAAAGGCCACTTCGAGGCCGCTGTTAAGGCTCTCGGTGTTGTCATTGGGATGCAATGCATCGAGTCCGAATGTGGCGCGTAAATTTTCATCTTCATACAACTCACCGGCGATGCCGACGCGGAAAAAAATCGGCAGAGGAAACTGATCGGTTTCATACATGGCATTGACGAATTTGACGTTTCCTTCATTAAAGGCATCCGGATCTTTGCTGAACCTCGTATCGCGTCCGCTGAGCTGCATATCGCCGCCAAAATTGGAGATACAGGCGCCGATGCGGATGCCTTTGAACGGCGTGGTAAACAGGGCACCGATATCAGCCGCAATGGTGTTGGCGCTCATGTGCCAAATGCTCTGATGGATAAACTTGACGCTGCCGCCGATGGAAAATTTATCCGTAAGACGGCGGGAAAAAGAGAGATTAATGGCCAGATCGCTGGCATCGAACAACTCTCCGGTACCATCCGGTTGCTCGACGGTGGTGACCCTGTCTTCCGGTACCGACAAGCTGGTGACACTCACCCCGATGGTCCCGACATTACCGAGACCGGTAGCAAAAGCAATATAGTTATAGGCAACATCTGCCAGCCAATCCTGATAAACGAACATGGCCTCCAGACCGGTGATATATCCGAGTCCGGCCGGATTCCAATACATGGCGCTAAGATCGCCCTGCATCGCCGCCCCGGCATTGCCCATCGCTGTCGTTCTGGCATCAACACCGATTTTGAGAAATTGTGCCGACGTTGTTCCGGTCTTGCTCAAAGTTTCAAAATTATCAATCTGACCGTATGACGTTGATAATCCGATCAGAATCAGAATAATGAACAGTTTTATCTTCATGAAAGCTCCTCCAGCAATATACGCTCATGCATCACGTTTAGCTATTTTATCACAGCAAATCGACCGATCTTCTCACCCAATTCTCCGGCATCGACATGATATATATAGACACCATAAGCGATGGGAAAATTGTCTCTCGAGGTCAAATCCCAGTACTCTTTGCCGTCATCGATCATCGAATCATGTTCCAGCACGTCGACCAGTTCACCGGTTAACGTATAAATACGTATGGTACACTTTTGCGGCAGGTGGCTGAAATAGAGTCGACGCGGACCGCGATCGCGAGGGTTCTGCCGGTCCAGAGGCTCTATAACGTTGGTGACCACATAGGGATTCGGAACTACGGCAATCCGATCGAGCTCCTGGCTTGCCTGTTTGTTGTCGACAACAGATGCCTTTGTTTTAAAAGAATAGACATCTTCAGCAGAAAACGGCCTGGATGTGGAAATATAGAACACATCTCCTTCTTTTGGCTCTATTGCTTCTTCGCCTTCAGGTACGTTAAAGGTAAACTCCCAGGTGCCCTTCATCCCTTCATCACCTTCCAGAATAATCACCCGTTCTCCGGGACTCCAGAGGCTGTCCTCAGTGGATGAAACTTCCAAAACGACGACCCGCTGTTTGTCCGGTACTTTTCCGGTGGTCACATCCCACACTTTAAAATTCGTTTTGATATAACCATAATTGGGACGGCTGCTGCTGTCGACCAGAGTATCAAAAAAGCGCACTTCATAATCGGCCGGGACCCTGTTTGCTTCAATGTTATTAAAGGGCTTGATTACAGCAACATAATTGGTGTTGGCGCCCCGAGACCAACCGATGCGATCCTCGTCCAGTGCAAGAACTTTGTCTCTGGCATACAATTTCATGCCATCGAAAAAGGGATTGCTTTCCTCAAAATCGAATAGCTGGCTTTTAATTATGGGAAAATAAGTGTATTCGGCAACATATACTTGCTGATCCTGCATGTTACCACCGGACAATGCCTGAATTTTGCCCTCATCAGGCAAAAATTCATAATCACTTCCTTCTGTAAAGGTTTGATCACCACTGGTGCTACGCACACGGATGGAGGATTCTTTAATGTTTTGGTGATCGAGTTTTATATATTGATCGAGAAAAGCAGTAAATGAATTCTCAACCATCATTTTATCTTCCACCGTATAGCGTGTTGGGTCTTCCTGGAAGGTAATAATAAATTCATTATCCTCTTCCAGCCGGCGATGATCAACGATATCGACCTTGAGGTCGCCGGTGGCAATACCGGAATGATGAATGATGTTATTGCTGCTACCGGTCTCCTCCAGCGATCCCGTAACAAATCCAGCCACAGGCGCCCGGGGGACAATCTCAACGGTATTGACGTCGAGCACAACCTCGTTGCGTTCCGGATCGACGGTGATGTTTTTGGAACATTCCGTCGGTGCGATTTTAAGGCTGTCATCGCCGTGGTCGTAAGAGACAACCGCGTAATAATAGGTTTGGCCATTGATTACATTATTGGAATCGGTATAGGAATGCCGCAGGCCGGTATTGTTGCCAAGATGATAAGTCGTTCCGCGGCCGGAATAAATCAGATCACTCAATCCCTCATATTCATTGATCAGATCAAAGCGAACCGCAGCACCGTTAGGCGTTTTCAGGGGCTCGAAGAGAAAAGAGGTTCCGGTTGCATCGGTAATGTTTTGCTGATCAAGAAATTGTGGATCCGTACTTCGATAGATCACATAACCTTCAAAGTCATTGGCTTCGGAAACCGGATCATAAGACGCCTCCGCCACATCATCCCAGTACAATGTAACTTTCCCATCACCGGGAACAGCGGTAACATTGGGTTTGTTCGGCGGTTTGGCGAACTGATAATTAATCTCGTAAATCTGTTGCGCAGTAGCGGCATTGAGCTTGAGATCATCGAGATTTTGACCGACCAGAAGCGCGATGGAAAACCGCCTTGATTCGCCGGCGTTGAGATCAAAGTTACCGGAACCGTATAGAAATACATTATCGCCGGCCTGAGTCGAATTGGCGGAATCGAACTTGCCCGGGACGAGAAAATTCCTGTAAACATAGTCATCATTTGATATACGGTTTTGCGAAGAAAACGGTGGTGCGGCAAAGCTGGTCAGACCGATCATATCGGATTCATCGAGATCGGTCCATTCAAAATTGGGTTCGCCGGGCTGCAGAATATCAAACGGTTCTCCGGCTGTCGGTATACCGTCGCCTTCGCCATAATCGTTGGTGTTGGGAATGCCATCCACACCTATATCGTCCTTGTCGGGATCCCAATCGTTATCGTCGTCGATACCGTTCTCACGGGATTCATCGATCATACCGTCGCCATCATTGTCGATGCCATCATGTGGATTGCCTGGACTTTCCAAAAATTTATATCCAAAATACCCCGGCATTTTTCCGGCCACATCGCTTAATCCGTCTTCATCCCAGGCATAGACCATGTTGATATCGGTGAGAAAAAAGGCCAGATCGTCTCCGTAATTGCTGGGACCCCCGACGTGGGGATCGCCCCACATACCGAACAGTACATTTTTCAAATCTTTATCGCTTTTATTGGTCACCTTGTAGATCAAAAAGATAATATCCTCTGCCAGTGGATTGGCCCACTGGTAATAACGGCATTCTACCTGGATTCCAAGTCCGCGGCGCGTCTTGTCCTCCGGAAAAGGATAATACTCAAATTCCTTGTTCATGCGGTCATCGACCACAAAAAAGGCTTCCATATCGGAATTGGTACTGCCAAGGCTCAACGCTCCCGGCCAGACGTAGCGTTTTAAATTGGGATCATACCACTGGCTCGGCCAGCTATCGGGCTTGCCGTCCTTATCCCGGTCGATATCGTTCGATGTCGGCAAGCGATCGCTGGTGGGATCGGCGTATTGAATGCGGCCGTCATCGCTGTAGGCAAGCGGTTCCCAGCCCCAGAATTCTTTACCGTCCGGTGATACCTCGCCGCCCAGAGAAACCAGGCCGTCGCTGATAACGCGAGCCACCCATACAGTATCGCCGCCGGCATCGACAACCACATTGCCGTTTTCATCGCGCTTGGCGTAAACATCGCGGTGACTATTCTTGGGAACCGGTACTTCGGCACAAATAAAAGGCGCAAATTCGTATCCGTACCCCAGTCCCTCCCAGACGATATCGGTAACCCGGTTGTTGGGATTGGAAATGGAACCATAGTTCCATACCTCGGCAGTTATTTTGTTGCCCTTCATGACTGCTTTTTGACGACGTAAAATCTGCGGATCCGACATGGACTTGCGCAAAGATCGGTCGTGCGTTTCCGTGCGCCATTGCCAGTACGCTTCATGTTCAGCCTCGGTCCACTCTTTTTGCGGACCATTGAGATACCAGGAAAGCGGCCTCTCCTGAGCCACAAGTGTGGTGGCAAGGATGAAAAACAGACCAGAGAGTGCCAAAAACTGAATTATATTCTTCCGAATTTTCATATATCCCTCTTGAATGTTGCTGTTCCTATCAGAATTTATGGGTTTAGAATTCTATCGCAAGTCCGGCTTGCACCAGCCTCGGAGCTGTATAATAATGCGCGCGCGTCATGTATTCTTCCCAGGTATGAACACCGGCTTCGCCGTAATGACTCTTCAACGCCTGGGTCTCCTGAGACGTTCGGTTCCAAAATGTATAGCCGGCCCGGCCAGTGTCGTCGAACACATATCTCTCATTTCGGTTATCGAAAACATTAAAGACCTTGGTGAATAGAACGAGATTAATCGATTTAAGCGAAAAATTCTTAAAGAGATAGAGATCGAGATTCCGCTGCAACGGTTTGCGCTCGCTGTTGGGATCGGGGATGTAATTTGCATAGGGGATTTCCGGCGTGTACGGCCAGCCAGAGGCGATTTTGCCGATAAAGCTGATACCCCAGTTATTGGGATCGCTCAGGGAAATGGTAGCATTTATCAGGTGAGTTTGATCCCAGTTAAGGGGAACAATCCGTTTTTCTTCTTCAATGCCGGAAATGGCGCTGAAAAAGAAGGCATCACCGGTGATGCTGTTACCACTGGTATGTTGAAAGGTGTAATCCAGCCAGGCTTCAAGCTTGGTTGCCGGATCGCGGCGTTTGATCAGACTAAAGGTGAATCCCTTAATATCGCCATAATCCTTGTTCAGATAAACGCTGTATGTGGAAGGACCGAACAGCGGCGATTCATAACGAATGGTTTGCAGAGCGAGCAAATCCCGTATGTCTTTGGAAAAGAGCGTCATCTCTATCGATAAAACATCGGCAAGCTGTTGCTGCAGACCGAATTCATAGATCACCGTTTTTTCCGGTTTTAGATTGGCATATCCCATGGAGGGTGTGGTTCCGGCACCGAATACTTCTTCCAGATAAAGACGCCGCAACGGCGGCATCTGATAAAAATGACCATAAGAAAAATGCAAAACACCTTTATCGGTAATGGGAAAGGCAATTCCCAGCCGCGGAGAAACCATATGTTTGGGTTCGGCAGGTTTTCGCTCACTGACATCCGGTAGAATCAAATTGTCGATATAATCGCTCCTGGGATCAAAATAATCATAGCGCACACCGGCATTGACAATCATATCACCATACTCGATCTTGTCCTGCAAATAGCCCGAAAAAGAAACCGCATCTTTGTCGTAAAAAACATGGCTGGGGGTTTCATTCTCACGCTTGACCGTCGGTTCCCGGTACTGAAGATTATCGTAAAGTATGGTAAACTGGCGTTCCTGCAGATTATCGAGACGATAATTAAAACCGGTTTTGACTTCATGGTGTACATTAATTTGACTGGTAAAATCGATCTTACCGCCCATAGAGGTCGAATTGCGATAGGTATGCCCCATCTGCATACCACCGAAATAAAAAACACTGGAACTGGGCGTCCCTCGGATTTTTGTCGTGGAGACATATCTGGAATCGAGTGAATTTTCATACACATAGTTGGAAAAATCCGTGACGCTATAAAAGAGATTGGCCTCATAATAGCTCTTTCCGAAAACGTGCGTCACTTTTATGGAATAGTTGTAATTGTCTTTATATGACTGTGCGGTACCATCAGGGACATAGCGATAATTGTGCGCCGTGGCACCATAATATTTATAACGCGCCCGGTCATATATCAATTGAGTAGACAATTTGATCGATGGATTGATCTTGTAGGTCAATTTGCTGAGCAAATTCAGGTCTTTTTTCCAATCCATCGGTACATAGCTGCTATCGCCTCCCATTTCAATAAACCACTCTTCATTGTTCAAAAAACTGGCGGAATCCGAGGGCAGATGCTCGCGAAGACCATATATATACCCCTCGTTATCGTTATAACGGGTGCTGACATTAAAAGTAAGCTTGTCGCTTGTAAAGGGAATCGGACCATTCAATGTTCCCTCGAGAATATAGTTGGCTGCGGCATCGAGGTCATCTATGTTCATGAAAATATCCGTACCGCCGGAAACATAATCGCCGCTATAGGCGGAGAGGCTGCCTGAATACTTTGGTCCGCCCTCTTTGATTTGAATATTGACAATACCGCTCATGGCATTGCCGTATTCAGCATTAAAAGCACCGCTGACCACTTTCATCTCATCGAGCGCCTTGTTGGAAACATTGGTGGCCAGCGTATTGGTAAAAAAGGGATTGGTGACCGGAACGCCATCGATATAAAAGCCGATTTCGTTATCCCGGCCGCCGCGGATATGCAGGGCACCGTCCGCACCTCTGTTAACACCGGCCTGGGTCGCCAAAACGGCGGTAAAATCCTCGACCGGTAATGCCCTGATCTCTTCGGCAGTGGTGGTTTTCTGGGAAGCAGTCAAATCCTGTTGCACCATCGGCCGTTCAGCCACAACCGTAACTGTCTCTCCGGCAATACCTTCGTTTGTAATAG
>CAZSOP010000098.1:0-11148 GCA_964608385.1 uncultured Cytophagia bacterium | reverse complement strand
CTCTTTTTATCGATAAACTGGCGGGATTGTATTGCAAAACAATATGTCCCATGGAAAAATCATTCACCCCATCAGCATAAAGAATTGCTGTGTGATGATCTGAAGCTTTTTTTATATCCCAGAAACAGCGCTTAATTGTTGATTTCTGAATAATATTGTCTTGTTTTTTATTGTGATTGAACCAGTTCCACATTTGAGCAAAAACGAACAAATCTTCATAATTGACAAGTTTATCGGCAACGCTGGTAATTAAAGGAATTTTACCGTTCGCCGGCCCAATATCACCTTTTCTATCATTAGCGGGTTTCCAAAAGGTCGAAAAGAGAGCGAAATCCTGCATGTCTATATCACCATCTGCATCAAAATCACCTGTCAGATTTTCCAGAGAATAAACTTTCGCTCCGGCGGTGAGAGCAACGATCGCGGAGAAATCTGTCCGCCATAATTCTGCTGATTGGATATCTAGATTGCACGTATTTTCATTTATTACCTGAAACTCTATAGAGCAAAGATTTCCAAAGCCGAACATGCCCCTGGTTGTATCCTCATAAACAATCCTTAGATCAATAACCAGCTCCCCTTCACTTGTAATAAAATCCAGATCAGCGGAGACGGTATTAGACTCAAAAAAATCACCCTCCGTAACTTGAACAGCTTTTACCCGGGTCGGATCATAGGTGACTTTAAAGTGACCGGACTTGAAAGCGTTTACTTGATCTACAAAGAGATTGACAAAAAAAGATTCGTTTTTTACCCCGACAACCTCCCTGGGCAATATAGAAACGGAGGGGGATAACAAACTGAAACGCGTGTTGGTCGAACCGCCTTTTTCTCCCCGCTCTATCATAACCGAAATATTGCGCACCTTGACTTTGGATTGTTGTGCTTGAAATATAATTCGATGCTGCGACGAAATAATATTCTGAATTAAATCAAAAGCCGACTTGAAACCGCTTTCAATATCAAACAACAAGCCGCCGGATTTTTCTGATAGAGAGCGATAAGACTCTGTATTCGAAGCAATACTGAACAGATGCAATCGGCTATCCAAAATAGAACTTGTAACCGAATCAAGGACGGCGGCGGAGGCAACAGAACCACTTGTGGGAGAATCCGTACACAAAAGAGCAAATCTTTGTCCATATGTTCGAAAATCGAACGCCTCGATTGTGCTCAGTGCCTCCGGTAGCGAATGAGACACGGCATCATTCTTATAGGATATCACATCAAACCAACCCATCAGTTCGTTTAAATCCGATGTAAAGGAATACGCAAACTCAACCTCCTCGTGATAGGTAATCAGAGCATAACGGGGGATGAATCCCTTCGCTGTAAGAATATTATCGAGTGTGGATATACTTGTTTGCAATACTTCTATTTCAGCTTGCATACTCGAAACGGTATTGAGGATAAATACAATATCCATAAATATATTATTGCCCGCTTTAACATTTTCAATACTCTCTATCGGTCGGTTGAGGCCATTTTCTAAAAGCGAGACCTGATCAGCACTTATATTGTCGACAGTTCTGTTAAAAGTCTGATCAAACACACTAAAATAGCAGGAAACATCCGGAAAATTCCACGATTCAATTTGATGGATGTTCACATAATATCCGCTCAGATTGGTTTCGCTGCTTGCCGGAATGATTTGCAGAATAAGGCCCCCATCACCTACGATCATACCCTTCAGAGGCGAAACAAGGGCAATGTCATTAAGGTCGAATTCGACCCGGGTGTCAACTTTTTCCCAATTTTTCCCTCCTGTACGGGTCTTAAAAAGAGTGCCCTGATTACCGATTGCATAACCGTTCACAAGATCACTGAATGCAACGGCATTGAGAGGAAAATCCGATACTTTTTTTGAAATCCAGGTTTCTCCGCCGTTTGAGGTTTGACATATTTCCCCCTTCGAAGTGACGGCCCAGCCTCTTTTGCTATCCAAAAAACACAAATCGCGAATCGATGACGTTACTCCGCTGGTTTGATCTTGCCAGGACATACCGGCATCAACTGTTTTCATAATTCGGCCCAGCGGGCCTGCGACCCATCCTGTCGTATTGTTGATAAAATCCATTGCATAAAGAGCCAACGGGTCGTTTCGGTAGCGATGCAACCAGTTATTTCCGGCATCGGTGGTTTGTTTAACAATGCCCTTGTCACCTATAGCCCAGCCGACAGAATCAGAAACAAACTCGAGTGCATAAAAAGCATATTCAGATGAACTGAATTTTTGTTGCCAGGTTTTACCACCATCTTTACTTTGTAAAATCATTCCCGAGTTTTGACTGTTCTTTCCAACAATCCAGGCATCTGAATGGTTTGTGAAATACACATCATAGAGTTGGTGATTACCGGGTAACGGATTCTGATTCCACAGTGAACCACCATCTTCGGTGGTGGCGAATAAACCTTTAGAACCTATGACAACGGCTTGGAGTGAGTCTTTAAAGAAAATTTTATGTATATCTTCACGAATCGACGTCGTTTTTTGATTTAACTGAAAATTATAGCTCCATACCGGCAGGGTTGCAGCAGAAGCCTGTGAAGCGGTTGTCGCCCGTGCGTAGCCCCCATCCGTACTATAGGCAAATGCGGCATAATAGTATTTCATTTCCGGAGAAAGACCGGCATCTATAAATCCGGACAGCTTGCCCGTATAGACAACAATACCATCGGAGGTGTTTTTAGGAAAAGACCTCCGATTGCGCAGCACCATAACACCATCGAAATTCGGTGAGGATGAATTCTGCCAGCGGCAGTAAATCTTATCCGGTGCCGCCGCAGAGGCGATAAACCCTTTGACATTTTCGATACCTTTGCCGTACCGGTAACGATCAAAATCATAGCCGCCTTTATTCGCTTTTTGAACGAGAACTTCTACATTCCGGCCTTTATCATCTTCATCGATATTGTGCGTGTTATAGATACATACGTATTGTGATGATATGATCAACCCGATATGATCCACAACCTGAGCAAAATCACTGTTTATATCGAAATAAAATCCTCCTGTTTGAACGGCCAATTGATGAAACTGTTCAAAATTGGGACCAGCAATATCTGCAACAATTCTCTTTTCTTGCAGCAGATCAGTGATTGATTCAGTGGTATGCAGAGTCGTACCATCTCCCGAATCTCCCGCCTGATGATATTCGGCATCAGTGATAAGAATCATCAATCGCTGGCTGATCCCCCTGAAACTCAATTCGCTGGCTTTTGCCATACCTTCGAGTGCATTTTCTTTATAATCTCCGCCACCAACCGGAGACAGGGTTGCAATCCACTCTTTAAACTGAACAACATCATCGGTAAAATCGTAGGTGCTTTCGACATTATCGCTAAAAGAAACCAAAGCCAGACGGTAATCAATTCCTTTGGCAGCCAGGGAATCTGCAAAACTAGAAGCTCTGTTTTTCAAATCCTCAATTTCTTGCGTCATACTTGCTGTCACATCAAAGACAAATACGATATCAGCCTTTCCACCGGAACTGGTATTGATCTGCTCAAAAGCTTCAGGAACTTCTTCGACGCCATCCTCTTTGACCAGAATATCGCCAATTCCGATATCTGAAACCGGCTGAAGCGTTTTATCATCCACAATCGTAATAAAGTTAACAATCGTAGGAAAACGGCTGATATCGATGCTGTTTATGGTAACCTTGTAACCCTCTACATCCACATCATCCAGTGTTGTCGCGTAACAAAAGGCCCCGTTTTGCAATTCGGAAAAGCGGTTATAGTGATCGAAAGCAAAAGCTGAATAGTAATAAGTGGTTGCCGGATCGACATCATAATCTACAAAATTTTCATCGGTACCCCGGTAAACCTCTACGCCATCATAAGGATGAGAAGGAGTTATATCTTCTCTTCGGAGAATTTTACAGCCTGAAAATTCCGGCTGTGCAGGATTGTCCCATGTCAGCTCAATAGCGTCAGAGCCTCTGGTTTCACAAACCAAATTTTGAATGCTATTCGGTTGCTCCTCAGATAAATCCAGTTTGATAATCGTACCCCGATCACCTACCGCCCAGCCGCAGACCTGATTGATAATCACAATATCGTTAAGGTCTTCCGTGGTCCCGCTGTTGTCTATCGTCCAGGATTGACCGCCATTGCTCGTTCGCAGAATAACACCATTTGCTCCGGCAATAAATCCCAGATTGGGGTTGATGAACTCAATCGAGTTTAAGGGATCATCCCCATATCTGGCTAATTCTTTCCATTTTTCACCACCATTTGTCGAATTTAATATCACCCCACGACTGGTTACGATAAAGCCGGTATTAGAATTAACAAAATAAACATCCAGCAAATCCGGACGCTCGCCACCAATGTTTTTTGAAATCCAGTCTTTTCCGCCATTATTGGTAAACAAGACCGTATTATGTTCTCCTACGACCCATCCGGTATCGGCATTGAGGAAAAATAAATTGAACAAATCCTCGCTTGTGCCACTAATCAGACTCTGCCAATCTATTCCCCCGTTTACCGTCTTTTCGATTTTGCCGGATGCTCCGACCAGATAACCGATTTTCGAATCCAGCATGAAACATTCTTGAATAGCTCCCGGCGATGGGCTGGAAAAACGCATCCAGTTATAGCCGCCATTTTTCGTGCTCAACAGTAAAGCATTTCCCTTGTCATCATAGCCGCCAATCCATCCCAGCCGATGATCGCTAAAGAGTATATCATGAAAATGGAACGTTTCATTTTCCGGTATAACATCCCAGCCGGCTCCACCGTTGGTTGTGGCCAATATATTACCGTTTTCACTGACCGCCCAGGCACTCAGACTGTCGATAGCGCTAATCGCAGTCAGGTCTGTGAGAAAACCGGACTCTTGCTGACGCCAAATGGTGGGATATTGTACTTCCGGTTGAACGACAATATAATCAGATCTCGTTTTATAAAAATAGTTGTCTTTGCTTTTTATCCGCAGTGAAACGCTATAACTAGCGGCCGTTGTATATTCAAAAGCCGGAAAACGATCATAAGAATCAATTTTTCCGTCTCCATCAAAATCCCAGGCCCACTCTTCAATAGCAGAGAGCGGATTGTTGAAAGGTTGAGCAATGATCTTTGGCTTTCGTAGTGATCTGACCTCTGCATCGGGACGATCGACTTGAATGACATTGACAGGTTCGATTTTCACGCTATCGAGAGAAAACACCACATCGCCTATATACCAATAATCTCCTTCTCCATTGACCGGTATGTTGATCGTGTTCATCAAGCCGTTACGATTATAAATATCCAAATATGCACCTGACTCGCTGAGTGCCGGATATTTGGAATAGTTTTCAACATATAATCGATAACGATTCAGTTGAGGTTGATAAAGCGTGATAACTTCTGGACCAAAGCCCCGGTTAAAATCCTGATTAAATATCGCCCAGGGCGGACCCGTATTGTGGCCTTGCTGTTGTGCAGAAATATCATATATTCTGCCGGACAATTCCGGAGTCAACAAATGCAAATCGAGATCGCCCGGGCTCTGCCCCCAATGCAGTTCGAAACGATACTGGTTCTCTTTTAATAGAGGAGATAATAATATATTAAATATATTCGGTTTATTCCGCTCCAACCGGACTTTGGTTTGTATAGACTCGTAACCCGGTGCTATAATCGAAATAAGTTGTGAACTTTGTAAGCTGTTGTCATAAAATTGAACCTGTAAAGGCGCATGACCCTTTCTGGGAACTGCATAAAAGTCCGGAACCACCTCAAGCAAATCGATATTCCTGATCCTGTACCCTCCGGTGTCATCTGTGGTTGTGGTTAAATCTCCAATAGAGACCCGGGCGTTATCAATCACATTTCCCGATTCGGCATCCATTACACGTCCCATGATCAGGGGAAAATCATTCTTGCCCTCCCCCAATGTTACGGTAACAGCTGTATAGCGACCGGGTGAAGATTTCGATTCTGCCCGTATAACCGGTTTACAACCGACAGCAGGCGAATATCCGGATGCTGCTTTGAATTTTTGACTCCATTCCCCACGGTTCAAAATGATTCTATCCGGCACGTTCAAACAGGACGGCGCCGAAGAGGTGAGAAAAATCGTGTCGTTTACAGTCGTATCTCCCGGGACGCATTCAAACCCTATACCGGTATAGAACGACGCCATAGTCGAGTCCGGAATCAGGCGTAGCTCAGGTCGTTTTTCTGCGGAAAATCTCAGTGCAAAACGTTCAATATCCAGTTCGGTTCTGGCATAAAATTCCAGCCGCGAGCCGATCCATTGACGCAGATCGCCGTACCAGTATTCCCTGGGAGGAAGAAGTGAAAATTCTGTTCTGGGCTCCCCGGAGCAGAAAGCGCGTAAAAAGGGTCCTCCGTCTCTCCCCCCAACCGGAAACCATTGCATAACACTTTCTTGTGTATTCCAGCGTTCATAGCCATTGTTAAAAGTATGTAAAGGGATCGACCCGGTTTTGCCCACCAGCTTGAAATCATCCACATCAAAACGGATGGCAGAGGCGGAATAATTGATTTCAAACCACACGCTCTTTACATCACTGAAAATCTCAAAAAACTTGCTGCTATCCTGTGGATTGAATGCATCCGGGATTATCGGAATGGATACTTTTATCCATTGATTTTGGTCGGTTATTGATGATATATTTCTCTCAACAATTTGAGGAAATACAACGGAATATAATATTGATATATAGAAAAAAATCTTTTTCATACAATTGCTCCCGGGCGATATCTCACCGTCTATATCTATTGAACCCGTACTGTACCATTGAGGGATACAACCGTAATCGGCTTTGCGTCCTGGTCGAATATCCCAAGGTTCGTATCGACACTGGGATCGGCGATGATCGTGACAGCTGTTGAATCATTTTTCAGCGTTCGAAATTTCAATTCAATCAGGTCGCCATTACCCTCTACCGCTTTGGATGCTGGCAAGATACTGAAAAAACATTCCGCAATTCCATTTTCATTATCCAGCCTTTGATGTAAAATCGCCACTTGCCCGCCATTATGAGATAAAAAATCCATACAAGGCACCATGGAATCGAGCTGCAGGATATCAGAATTATATTCGAGTCGTATACCCGCAGTTGCAAGCCGTTCAATATGCCGGGTACTGATACGTAAGCGCAGATCAGCAGATGAATGCACGCTCGTATCCGGAGGCGTTATGATCAAAGCAGGAGAAATAAAACGAAGTACAATATTGACTTGTTGTTCTCCTCCCGGTTTTAAATCCAAGGTGGTTGAACCGCTTAACAATTTTACCGAATTCACCCAGCCATTGACCGTAAAGGTGCGGTTCTTACCTGCAGGCACCTGAATAGAAACCGAAGCGCCGGTCTGATCCATATTCATCCCTTTCAAGAGGGTGTCCATATTTGCAGCAGAAACCATTAACTCCATCCTGGTAAGAACATGGCAAACAGCTGCCCGATTCACTCCAGCCAGGGTGGTGTGGATCGTCATCGAATCATTTTTTTCAGGCCCAAAGGGGTTATAGGTCTGACATGATATTGTAAAAATCAAGACCCAAAACGCAATGAACAACCCGGGTTTTATTGCGTTGTTCTTCATCATGAAACCCTTGTTGTTAATACCATTGAACCGATATGGTTACATTGGCTTCTTTTTCTTGTTGTTCGTTCGTTATGTAATAATATGCTCCGCTGGCAGTCGCTGCCATGGTTAACCAAAACCAGATTTTTTTATAAAACGGGGGTTCACCTTGCCGGCTGAATGTTTTCAGGCGAACTTTTTCCCCGCGCAACTCGGCAATTTCATCATCCGTCAAAAATCGCACTTCAACAAATTTAGTTTCGGCAAGATTTCCAAATTCATCAAGAGCCCGGATTTGATAAAATATATAGGGGTATTCTGTAATTTTTTCAGGTAAGGTTGCACCATATTGATACCCCGACAGGGAAACCGTTACGTTTGAGGTTGAAATATATCCTCTCAATCCTTCTTTATTCAGAACACGGTAGAAACGATCTCCGATTCGGGATACAAAAAGCCGGGTTCCCGCAACAACGCTTGATAAAATCGGTGACTGCGAATTCGCTTCTGAATAAACACGGGCTGAATCAGAAGCCACTGTGACTACAACCGGAACCGTTTTTTCCTTTTCCATGACAGGAAATTCACCTTCTACCGCTTTGCCACCATACTTTATTTTGATCGTCGAACGTCGAATCCTGTTATTGTCACCGATATAAGCAATAACATTAAAGGATTCACCTCTTCTTCCAATATTGATAACCTCATGAGCGATAATGGGTACTGTCGTATCGAGTTCCAACGCTGCGGATGGTATTTCCATCAGCGGTGCCGCGAACAGGTAACAGGGCAGACATATTAACAAACAAAATGTGACTGTTTCAAAGCATTGCCAATGTTTCATATTGCGACGCTCTCCTCGCTCATTTTTATTCGATCAAAACAATATACCAATATATAGTTCTATTAAAATCATCAACTTAAACAAAACAGCCATATAAGCCGATATAATAGAGCAAATAACAGGCCAAAGAATAAAGATCGAATAAAAAGCCGCAAAATCAACAAATTAAAATCGATTTTGCGGCTCGTATGGATAAAAAATATGTCTTGTTTAGAAGATTTCTTCAACTCGGTAAGTTATCGTACCGGCGGGAACTTTGATTTCTACGATTTCTCCAATGGTTTTCCCCAGTAAAGCTTTGCCCACAGGAGAATCGACGGAAACGGCTTCAAGATCAAAGGTGCTGAATTCAGTGGTCGGAACGAGTTCGTATTCCATAATCTCTTCTGTGTTTGTATCCACCAATTTTACTTTTTTGCCCACCAAGACGCGCTTGCCGTCCGAAGCGGACTCGTCTAATATACGGGCCCGGGATAACATCTCCTCAAGCCTGGAAATTTTCCGTTCCACAATCTCCTGCTTTTCTTTTGCCGCAGCATATTCGGCGTTTTCTCGCAAATCGCCGTGCTCACGCGCATCAGTAATATCCTGAATTATTTTAGGACGCTCCCTATATTTTAAGGTATGCAACTCTTTCGATAATTTTTCATGCTGATCCTTTGAAAGATAAACAGCCTTCATATAAACTCCTCATTATTCCAAGATCAATTTGAGCCAATAAAAAAAAGGCCTTTTCAGAGGGCCTTTTGCAGTTAGCAAAAAAGAGAACATATTCTTTATGTCGCTTTTAAAAGCTACTAAAAAATCCCTTATGTGTCAATAAAAATTTTCATATTTTTTTATTAGAATGTTTTGCCAGAAGATTGTATATTGAACCCTTTGACAAAAGTCAGGAAAAATTTCCAGACGGATACAAACAACAAACACAGGCAAGTATGAAACGCAAAGTAGTGGTCATCACAACAGGGGGAACGATTGAAAAAATTTATGATGAAGATAGCGGAACGCTGAGCAATCGCGGTTCGCACCTGCGACAAATGTTAAAAAGATTGCGTCTGCCCTATACGCATGTGGAACATCACGATCTAATGAGCAAAGACTCATTGGACATGACAGAAGAAGACAGGAAGAAACTTGTCGCAACGGTCGAAAAACTTCTGAACACCATTCCCGTCATCATCCTGCACGGAACAGATACCATGCAGGTCACGGCAGAGAGATTATATGAAACATTCACTGATTTATCCGCTCCGATCATTCTCACCGGTGCAATGAAACCGTTCGGATTCGAGGATTCGGATGCGCTTCAGAATTTCACCGAAGCCCTGATGGCATCAGAACTCGTCAAGCCCGGCGTCTACATTTCGATGCACGGAAAAATTCATGTGTTGCCAGGTGTTCGTAAAAATCGTCAGCATCGCACCTTCGAAAAAAGTGATGATCCGTTGCAGGGCTAGATGAGGATGTATAATTGCTTTTGTCTGTTTTTATCAAGACATTTAGTTTGATTTTATCTCTTTTTTTTTTTACTATTAGAAAACAATATAGCTATAACCATGGAGGAAAAAATGTCAATACTCAGTGATTTAGAGCCAAAACGTCTCTGGAAACATTTTGATGAAATACGCAAAATTCCTCATCCTTCCCGAAATGAAAAACAGCTGGCAGATTATGTGATTTCTGTGGCCAAAAAGCATAATTTGGAATATGAAGAAGACAATGTCCACAATGTTCTGATCAAAAAAGCAGCAACACCCGGTCACGAAAATGCAAAGACCGTGGTGCTCCAGAGTCACCTGGATATGGTTTGTGAAAAAAATTCTGACAAGGAATTTGATTTTGAAAAAGATGAAATTGAAGTGGTAAAAGAAGAAGAGTGGATGACGGCGAACGGAACAACGTTAGGGGCCGACAATGGCATTGGAATTGCCGCCGCTCTGGCAATCCTTGAAGATGATAATCTTGTGCATGGACCGATCGAAGCGCTTTTCACCGTCGATGAAGAGACAGGGCTCAATGGTGCCATGAATTTGTCATCCGACTGGCTTGAAGGCAGAACCATGATCAATATGGACAGCGAAGATCTCGGTATATTTTCCATTGGATGTGCCGGAGGCGCGGATACACTGATATCATTGCCGTTACACCGCAAACAGGCCAAAGGAGATGCTTTGCTCAAAGTTCACCTTTCAGGACTACGGGGCGGGCACTCCGGACTCGATATCAACGAAGGACGGGGAAATGCGGTAAAAATTTTGACTCGGCTTTTATATCAACTCAACAAAGATCTCCCGGTTGAAATCGTCTGCATGGATGGCGGAGACAAGCACAATGCGATTCCCCGCGAAGCGATTGCGCAAATCGTCTGTGATGATGCCAAAATAGATGATATCAAAAACTGGTTCGATAAAGCCATGAAAGATATCAGAGTTGAATTTCAGCCGGTGGAAAAAGACATTACCTTAAAATTACAAAAACTCACAGAAGACCTTCCGCACGTCCTGGATGAGAATTCACAAAACACGCTTCTCGCCTTGATTTTTGCCTTACCGCACGGTCCGCTGGCGATGAGCAGGACCATAGAAGGACTCGTCGAGACATCGAATAATGTCGCTTCTGTTAAATGCTCAGAAAAGGAAGCAAAATAGCATCTCAGTAGCCGAAGTTCAAATGGTGCCGCTCTGAAAGCTACCCGGCATAAACTGACAGCAATCGGTACGCTTGCCGGCGATGACATTGAGAAACCAGAAGGATATCCC
>CAZSOP010000097.1:0-11165 GCA_964608385.1 uncultured Cytophagia bacterium | reverse complement strand
CTTGGCGTTTTCTCAGCGGTAAAAAAAGTACTCATTATTCGGAAGAACCAAAAATTTTTCAATAAACTCAAATATAACAATACGGTGATAAAGAGTCAATATAATTGTCCCGGTATAAACAGACGATACCGGAGCGGCTGTGCCGGCAGGACAGGATTGAATATAGCTCTACAGTTGTAAAAACAAGCGGATCATCTATTACCACATCTTGTTATTCATTAATCTATTATCTTTTTGAGTGAAATAAATTATCTTAAAAAAAGATAGTAAGGAGTGAATTTGGCTTGATCTCGGTGTCCCTGGCGCTTTAGACATTTTTGAATTAAAATCAAGCCGAGAAACAGGCCTGCAAACCAGGTAACTGTTGTTTTTATCGGGATTTCTCCGTAAACTGGGGTATGAAAATTGAAATACTAACCGTAGGCAAGCCGCAAAACGACAATATTAAAAATCTGTCTCAGGATTACCTGAAACGGATTTCCCGATATCTGCCGGTCGAATTGATTTGGGTCAAGGGAGAAAAAATCTCGTCTTTACCGGCACAGGAAATTATGCAAAGGGAGGCAGTACGACTGCAGCAAAGAACTACTGCCGACGGTTATACAGTTGTCCTCGACAGGAGCGGAAAAATGGTATCCTCCCCCTCTTTTGCCGCCTTTATACAGAAGAGACAGCTTGAAAGCACCAAAAATCTGACCTTCATTATAGGAGGGCCACTGGGTTTGCCTGACAGTTTTCGGGAAACCGCTTCGGCAACGATCTCTTTGTCGAAAATGACCTTTGCGCACGAATTAACCCTGGTCATTGTGCTGGAACAAATCTACCGTGCAATGAGCATCCAGCATGGCAGTAAATACCACAAATAAAAGCCCTTCAAAAATGCATCAATCTTTCCTGAAACCCACCTAAAGGAATAATAAATATTTTACCGTACCCACAAAATAAAAACCGCCATCAACGGAGCCAATGACGGTCTCATTTATTGACAGAAAGTATTACTCCAGGATTTCGAGGGTGGCATGTTTACCGGCTTTGCGGGCGACAGCACTCAGCAAAACACGGATCGCATGCGCGGTGCGACCATTTTTTCCGATGACTTTCCCCATATCGGGTTGAGCAACTTTGAGTTCATAGACGACTGTTGTTTCGCCAAAGACTTCAGAAACCTTAACATCTTCGGGATTGTCGACCAGGTGTTTTACGATGTATTCGACGAATTCTTTCATACTGGTAACCCTTCCATCACGCGTTACGTACCCTCTTATCCTGCCAAATATGCCGGATAAATTGTTTAAACTACGAGCATCCGAACCTATACTCAATATATTTACTACCTTAGTCAATGTCAAGAAAAAAATAAAAAAATCCGGTTAACGCATCTTATTAATTTCAATAGAGTTATATGGCTTTGAAAAAACAACGCGCCAGGCTTGCAAATTTTATTCTTGACTTTTTGGTTAAAAGTGTTAGATTATAAACTTGTTAGCACTCGATAAGATAGAGTGCTAACAAAGCGACAATTTAATCATTTTCCATAAACAAGGAGGTAACAAATGAAAGTAAAGCCATTGGCTGACCGCGTTGTCGTAAAGTCCTATGAAGCGGAAGAAACCACTCAGGGTTCAATTATTATTCCCGATACCGCAAAAGAAAAACCGCAAAAAGGTGAGATCGTTGCCGTAGGCCCGGGTAAAGTAAGCGAAAGCGGCACTAAAGTTGATATGGAAGTCAAAGTTGGTGACGTTGTTCTCTATGGCAAGTATTCCGGCACAGAGGTCACCATCGATAATGAAGATTATCTCATTATGCGCGAAAGCGATATTCTCGCAGTTATCTAAATCTGTCAATTGTCAAATCATTATTATATAAACGGAGGTTTTTGAACTATGGCAAAGCTTATTGAATTTGATGCTGAGGCACGCTCAGCCCTCAAGAACGGTGCCGATCAACTCGCGAACGCCGTTCGCGTTACACTCGGTCCCAAAGGTCGTAATGTCGTTATCGATAAAAAATTCGGTGCTCCCACCGTAACCAAAGACGGTGTCACCGTTGCCAAAGAAATCGAATTGGAAGATGAACTCGAAAATATGGGCGCGCAGATGGTCAAAGAAGTTGCGTCCAAGACCAGCGATGTCGCCGGAGACGGTACCACAACCGCTACCGTACTGGCTCAGGGTATTATTCGCGAAGGCCTGAAAAATGTTACCGCCGGTGCAAATCCGACCTTTCTGAAACGCGGAATCGATAAAGGTGTTAAAAAGGTCGTTGAAGAACTGAAAAAAATGAGCAAGCCCATTCCGGGTAAAAATGAAATCGCCCAGGTTGGCACCATCTCTTCAAACAACGACGCAGAGATCGGTAACCTCATCGCAGATGCGATGGATAAAGTGGGAAAAGACGGCGTTATCACCGTTGAAGAAGCCAAAGGTACCGAAACCCACCTCGAAATCGTCGAGGGAATGCAGTTCGATCGCGGCTACCTTTCCCCCTATTTCGTAACCAACGCTGAAAACATGGAGGCGGATCTCGAAGAGCCCATGATCCTGATCTATGACAAAAAGATCAGCGCCATGAAAGACCTGCTGCCGATTCTCGAGAAAACGGCACAAATGGGTAAAGGTCTTCTGATCATTTCCGAAGATATCGAAGGCGAAGCGCTGGCGACACTGGTTGTCAATAAAATCCGCGGCACCCTTAAAGTTTGTGCCGTAAAAGCCCCCGGATTTGGTGACCGCCGCAAAGCCATGCTGGACGATATCGCGATTCTCACCGGCGGCCGGGTAATTTCCGAAGATGCCGGTTTCAAGCTTGAAAATGCCACCGCATCGGATCTCGGTAGCGCCAAACGCGTCACCATAGACAAAGACAACACCACGATCGTTGAAGGTGCCGGTTCTACTGCCGACATTCAGGCGCGCATCGCTCAGATCAAGAAACAAATCGAATCGTCTACTTCTGATTATGATAAGGAAAAACTGCAGGAACGCCTGGCTAAACTCGCCGGTGGCGTTGCTGTTCTCAATGTCGGTGCTTCAACCGAGGTTGAAATGAAAGAGAAAAAAGCACGCGTAGAAGATGCATTGCACGCAACACGCGCTGCAGTTGAGGAAGGCATTGTTGCCGGTGGTGGTGTCGCTTTTGTCAGAGTCGTCCCCGCTCTGGACGAGTTGAAACTCACCGGTGATGAAATGATCGGTATGAATATCCTGAAACGCGTTCTCGAAGAACCGCTTCGTCAAATCGCTGAAAACGCAGGCCAGGAAGGCTCGATTGTCATTCAAAAGGTAAAAGAAGGCAAGGACAACTTTGGCTATAACGCCACCAACGACACCTATGAAGACCTCTTCAAAGCCGGTGTTATTGATCCTACCAAGGTCAGCCGTATCGCCCTTGAAAACGCAGCCAGTGTTGCCGGATTGATGCTGATGACCGAAGCCACCGTGGTCGAAAAGAAAGAAGATGAACCCGCACCTCCTGCCATGCCACCAGGCGGAGCACCGGGAATGTATTAATAAATCCGCTTCATCCAATACAAAAAAGGGCTGATTTCTTCAGCCCTTTTTTTTGTATACCTGCCAAATCGCTGCAAAAACAGATAAAGAGTCCTGTGTCCTCAAGCCTGACAGACCCGACAGAAAAAGGTGCTTCGTCCCGCCAAAACGCATTTCCGAACAGGATGACCACACAAATAGCACGGTTGCCCTTGTCGCTGATAAACCATAAGCTGCTGCTGAAAAAATCCCGCTTCTCCCCTGCCATTGCGGAAATCATTCTTTTCTCGAAAATATCAATGGCGTTTATTCTGCACCCCTCAACCTGTTGCTGCAGGGAACGACGAATGGTTTCAATTTCAGGCAATTCCGGCAAGGGTTCTCCATAGCGTAACAAGATAAATATAAAGCAAACAGCACTGCTTCCTTTAACGCTCTATTCCTTCAGTCGTTCCTGATATCGCATCACGGCAAATCCAAATATCAACACACCAAATACAACCAGGACAACCCCCTGCTGATACAGATGCTGAAATCCCGCCCCCTTGATCAAAATCTCGCGAACCACCAAAATAAAATAACGCATGGGATTCAAATAGGTTATGACCTGCGCCGATGGCGGCATGTTTTCAACAGGAAAGATAAAACCGGACATGAGCAGGGCAAACACCATAAAAAACCAGCTCATAAAAAGCGCCTGCTGCTGCGTATTCGATGAAGCCGAAATTAAAAGCCCGAGCCCAAGGGTGGTTAACAAATAAACCAGAGTAAAGATAGCAAAAACAGCCAAATTACCTGCCAGAGGAATATCGTACCAGATCTTTGCAAATACAAGGGCAATAGTGAGCTCGAGAAAACCGAGAACGGCAAAGGGAACGATTTTACCGATGAGCAATTGATGTTTTTTAATCGGTGTTACCGAAAGCTGTTCCAGCGTGCCGATTTCGCGCTCTCTCACCAGCCCCATGGCGCTGAGCAGAGTGGTAATGATGGTCAGAAGAAATGCCGCAATACCGGGAACCATATAATCGCTATATTGCAGCTCGGGATTATACCAGTAGCGGGTTTCCAAATCGATAAAGACAGGACGAACGGGAAGCGTTTGCAGATGAACGGCCAGTTTTTCCCTGCCAAAGTCACGAATAATAGCGTTGAGATAACCCAGAGAAATGGTTGCACTATTGGTGTCCTGACCATCGAGCAATATCTGAAGAGATGTTTGCCTGCCGAGGTTGATATCCCGGCCAAAGTGGTTGGGAACGACAACCACAACGTGGGCTCTGCCGCTATCCAGGTATTCTTCAAGCCGGAAATAGTGATCGTCATATCCTGTTATGATAAAATAGTTGGAATTTTCCACCCTGGAGATGAGCTCGCGGCTGACCGCAGATTTATCCAAATCACATATGACGGTTTGTAAATTTTTCACTTCAGAGGAGATGACATATCCCAGGAGAATGAGCTGAATAACCGGAACAACAAAAATGATAGCGATCATGGCCTTGTCGCGACGAATTTGTATAAACTCTTTTTTGATAATGGCTCTAATCTTTCCCACGATTTATCCTTCAAGCTTGACGTTAAACCTCTTCATACTGACGATTAAAAATATCGAGCCGAACAACAGCAGAATTAAAGTCGGTAAATAAAGCTGATAAAACGAGATGCCCTTGAGCATAATTCCTCTGATGATCAACAGGTAGTATTTGGCCGGTATGATATAGGTTAAATATCTTAAAAACGGCGGCATCGAAGCAATCGGGAACATGAATCCACTTAACAAAACAGAGGGCAACAAGGTAGTCAGAACGGACAACATGAGTGCCACCTGTTGTGTTTTGGCTTTTGTAGAAATAAAAACCCCGAGACTGAGGGAGGCGTATATATAGGTCACCGACAGGAGGGCCAGGAGCAAGGGGCTGCCGCGAAAAGGGACGGCAAAAACAAACTTGCCGAAGACGAGAACCGCCATGGCCACCAGAAATCCGACAATAATATAAGGCGTCACTTTACCGATGATAATTTCACCCGGCAAAACGGGAGAAACCAAAATCTGTTCCAGGGTTCCGGTTTCTTTTTCGCGAACAATGGTGATCGAAGTCAGCATAGCGCATATCATCATCAGCAGCACCGCGATGAGGCCGGGGACGATAAACACCGTGCTCACCAGATTGGGATTGTAGTAGATTCTGGGTGATACGGATACGAGTCCCGCCCCCTCGTGAATGAACGACATCCGATAATCTGCAATGATGAACTTTGCATAATTGGAAGCGACGATGGCGCTGTTGGCATTGCTGCCATCTACGATGAGCTGTATCTCAGCTTCTCCCTGTTGCAGCGCTTGTGAATAATTCTCGGGAATCACGAGGGCCAGGCTGATATTTCGATTTAGTATAGCCCTTTTAATATCGTCGTGATCTTTACAGACGCGTTCGAGTCTGAAATAACCCGAACGGGTAAATTTCTCCAGTAGATATCTCGATTCGGCAGAGCGGTCATAATCGAGCAAACCGAGCTCGATGACATTAATTTCAAAGGTTATCGCATAGCCGAACAGGAAAATCATTGCCAGTGGCATTAAAAAAATAATCACCAAACTCTTCGAATCGCGAACGATATGAATAAATTCTTTTCTCAATATAGCCAGAATTCTGGATTTCATCAAACTCCCCTGTTTTGCCGGGTTAGGCATTTTGTTTAGCGGTCAACCAGATGAATAAAAACCTCTTCAATGCTTTGTCGCTGATCATTGGCTTTGAGTTCCTGCGGGCTTCCCAGGGCGATAATCGCTCCCTGATACATAATAGACAAACGATGACAATACTCCGCTTCTTCCATAAAGTGGGTGGTGACAAAAACAGTCGTTCCCGATTGTGCCAGATCATAAATCATTTCCCAAAACTCCCGGCGTGAAATCGGATCCACACCGGAGGTGGGTTCATCGAGGAACAAAATTCGGGGTTGATGCAAAAGCGCACAAATCAGGGCCAGTCGTTGTTTCCAACCAAGGGGAATGTCTCTGGTGAGACGCTCAAGATAATCCCCCAAACCATAGGCGTCACCAGCCCTGGCAACTTCCCGACTGGTTGCCTTATTGTCCAGACCATAGATGCCGGCAAAGAACTCGATATTCTCTCTGACGGTTAAATCATTATAAAGCGAGAATTTTTGCGACATATAGCCGATATTTTCCTTGATTTCAGCTGTCTGGGTGTAGACATCAAATCCGGCAACCGAGGCATTGCCGGTACTGGGCATCAGTAAACCGCACAGCATACGAATGGTCGTGGTCTTTCCGGCACCATTGGCACCGAGAAAACCAAAGATTTCGCCCTGTTTAACCTGAAAGCTCACACCATCCACGGCGGTGAAACGGCCGAATCGCTTTGTCAAATTGTCTGCCTTTACGGATGTTAAATCCATTATCAATTCCGATCTTTATTAATCAATTGAACAAAGACATCATCGAGACCAGCCGGTATCGCTTTCATTTCCTCGATCTGGATTTCTTGCTGCCGCAAAACCGTTTCGATTCTTATTTTGACCATTTCTTCATTTTTTCCGCTGATATGAATTTTATCTCCAAAAATTTGCACGGAATCAATATGGTTCTGTCCCGCCAAACGGCGGGCAGCCTTTACCGTGTTTTGACAATAAAGTTCGATGAGCACGCCTTTAAAATCCGCCGGAATCCGGCCGGGCTCCTTTAACAACAACAGCTCGCCATGATGCATAAAACCGACCCGGTCGCATTTCGCCGCTTCATCCATATAAGGGGTCGTAACCAGGATTGTTACCCCTTCATTTTGAAGTTCCTTTAAAATAGCCCAAAACTCTCTCCTGGATACCGGATCGACACCGAAGGTGGGCTCATCCAGCAGCAAGACTTTTGGTGTATGGATCAGCATGCAGGACAAGGCCAGTTTTTGTTTCATGCCACCGGAGAGCGCCTCTGCTTTTCGTTTGGCAAAGGACTGTAAACAGCTAAATTCAAGCAGACGTTGCGTGCGTTTTTGGCGATCCGCCTTGCTTACATTGTAAAGATCCGCAAAAAATTGCAAATTTTCGGCAACGGTCAAATCGGGATAGAGGGAAAATCGTTGCGGCATATATCCGATAAAGGTATGTATTTCCTTTATGGCCGTAGCCACTTCCCGGTCCAATATTCGGCATTGTCCCCCATCAGCATCCTGCAAACCGCAGAGAATCCGAATGGTGGTGGTTTTGCCGGCGCCGTCCGGTCCGATTAAACCGAACAACTCGCCCTGTTGCACCGTCATCGATAGCCCGTTTACCGCTTTGATGCCGCAAAAAGACTTGCAAAGCATATCTATGTTTATAGCAGCACGCTCATTCATATCCGACCTTGATTAAAAAAAAGACATCCGCCGGCATACCGATTTTAAAAATGCCTTGAGGATTTTTCATTCGTATTTTAACGGCATAGACCAAATTCACTCGTGCCTCACGGGTTTGTACATTTTTGGGGGTAAACTCGGCTTTCGAAGAAATCCAGGCCACCTTGCCCCTGAAACGCTCTTCCGGAAACGTATCGATGCGGATGTCAACTGCTTCCCCTATTCGTATACGACCAAGGTCAGGTTCGGATACATAAACATTGATTTTCATACGATCCAGATCAGCAACCTCGACGATTGCTGATCCTTCGCTGACCATTTCACCTGCCTGGATGTACTTTTTCAGCACGGTACCGGTCAGAGGAGATCGGATTAGCGTGTCCCTTAACCGAGAATTGATCAAATCCAGATCAACCCCGAGCTGTCTTTTTTTAGCCGTTAAGGCCTTATAGGTATTTTGCGTATTTTGAGTCTGAATGGAGGCTGTTCGGTAGGCGGTTTCAATGTCATCATATTTCTGTTGCGTGGTACTCTGATCATGCAACAGCTTTTTGATCCGTTCATATTTCTTTTTTACGTTCTCAAGATTTTCCTGCGCCAATTCAATCGATTGTCTGGCATTTTGTAAATTGAATTCAAGCTCGTCCATCCCTGCCATCAGTTTTTGCTTTTTTAACACCAGTTTTTCCGTATCAACACGGGCGATGACCTGTCCGGCCTGAACCACGTCCCCCTCTTCGACGGAAACCGACAATAATTCGCCCATGCTCCGGGAAGAAATCGTAATTTCTGTTGCCTCGATTGTGCCCGACCCGTACAGCATCTCTGACTGCTGACCGGAACAAAAGAGACCCAGCAATGCAGCGATAGCAAGGCCCCCGAGTGCAGAGTAGTTTGTTTTCATAACCGCTTTCCTTCTATAAATTTCCGCATACCTATTTATCGTTTATCCCCATTGCCCGCTTCAGGTTCGCCCTCGCAAGCTGAAGATCGATCAAGGCTTTTGCCTTTTGCAACTCTGCCCGTGTCAAGTCCGATTGTGCATCCAGAAACTCTGTATTGCCGGCCATTCCTTGCTGGTAATGATCATGACTTGTTTGGAAGCTCTGTTGCGCCTGCTGAAGCAAAACAGTGGTCAAACGCAGGCCTGCCTTCTTTTCCTTTACCGTTAACCAGGCATGAGTGACATCCATTCGAATATTGTTGTGCAACTCTCTTTCCTCTTCCAATACCTTTTTATGGGCGAGTTTGGTTTTTTCAATTTTTGCATCCTTCTTCTGCCATTGCCAAATCGGCCATTCCACGCCGACACCGACCACCCAGTAATGCATCCACTCATTGCGGATAAAATCGAGTCCGGGCTTGCCATAGCCTGCTTTGGCAAAAGCAGCCAGGCTGGGGTAATGCGCCCCCTGCTGAATCTTGATGGCAATCTCTGCCGTTTGTTTTGCTTTTTGCATTGCATGGATTTCCGGACGGTTCGTCATTGCTGTATCGAGACAACCCTGCAAACCTGCCGGCTTGTAATCGATTTCAAAAAGGGCAAAAGTGGCATCCGCCGGCAACGCTTTTCCGATGACCTGCTCCAGAGCGGTTCTGGCGATATCCACAGCGTTTTCTGCTTTTAAAAGGTTCAATTCCGCCTCTGAAAGCCTGACCTCGACTTTTAGCAGATCGTCTTTTGTCGCAAGTCCCTGTGAAAAAAAGTTCCTTAGATCCTGCAGATGCTCCTCGATCTGATTGCGACTCGTTTTGGCGATATCCGCGATATGCTGAGCACGCAACACATTGCCATAGTTTGATTCCACCGAATAAATGAGAAAAGATCGTTGCCTTTCGACAAGAAAGGATTTGTTTTTCACCTTTGCATCCGCAACCGCTTGTCTGTTTTTTAAGCGAAAGCCTGTAAACAACGGCTGTGAAACCGTGATGCTGAAATCATATGAATCCTTTGATCCCAACTCCTTTACGCCACCTGGGAAAAACGCGATCGGGACCTGTCCACCACCTAGCGACAACGGGGGAAGATCAAGCTCGGGAATATCGCTCTGATAGCGTAAAGAAGCATCAACATCCAGCGTCGGCAACCGTTCAGCCACAGCCTGACGATAGTCCTGACGGCTCATCTGCTCCTCATATTGGACGCTGCTAAATACCGGATTGTGACGCAAAGCCATATCCAGACAGGCAGACAAGGTCAGACTATCGGCCTGCGATATCGCCCGGCTCGTCCAGATCAAAATCAATAATCCCGTTAAATAGCGCATAACTCTCTCCTTCTAAGATATCGGCAATACTCCATGCAACACCATATCAACGATGGCCTCTTTTCTGTTCTGCAATATTTCTTCTTCGTTGCTCTCCTCATGCAACCAAATCTCTTTCAATACAGGACCGGTGATAAAATAAAAAATATTCATAGCAATTAAATTCCATACCAGTTGCATAGGATCAACAGGTTTGATTTCCCCCCTGGCTACTGCCGTTTCGATCATATCAACCAGGGGATTTAAACCGGATCGTCCGGATTGCTGAAACAGGTTTTTCACCACTCTAATGGTAATTGGATTCGCCTGATTGATTTCCCGAATAAAGATCGAGGGCAAATGCGGATTTTCCCGCATAAAATCGATATGTTGTTCCACCAGCATGGAAATTTTATCCTGAATCGATCTCTCCTCATCAACGACCACTGATTCGATAGGCTCAAAAAGCTGGCGAAAACTGCGGGTAATGATGCTTTCAAAGAGATCATCCTTGCCGCCGAAATAATAATATATCATAGCTTTGTTTGCATTGCTTGTTTCCGCAATGCGCTGCATTCGGGCACCGGCATAACCGTAAAGCACAAACTCTTCCATGGCTGCGGAGAGAATCTTTTCTTTGGTATTGAGATTTGAATTCGTCATATCAACCAACCGTTTGGTTTAACCATTTGGTTAAAAATAGTAAATTTTAGCCCCGCTGTCAAGCAATTTATAAAAAATTACTTGTAATGAGAGGTTTGCCATTATATATTTTAGAGTAGCCCTGTCGCAGAGCAACCAACCCAAAGTCAGACTGGTGCATCGGTTGTCGAAAATTAATCAGGTCATCCTTCCTTTTCAGGAGCAAAGCATGACGCAAATCAGCAAAGGCCCGCTGAGCCAAATCAGCAGAGATTTTGTCCCCAAACCCTTTCAGGCAGATAAAGAGGATTGTTATTATTTCCGCAACCAGCAAAATACCGGCCGCAACTATCGTTCATTGACATCAGAAGAAATTGAAATATTGGTTAAAAACAACAACACCGCCGAAGTGTGGGATAAAATTC
>CAZSOP010000096.1:0-11190 GCA_964608385.1 uncultured Cytophagia bacterium | reverse complement strand
TGAACATTACAACATGTTCAAAAAAAGTCTTGACTTTTACCAGAGTAACTTGGCGTTTTCTCAGCGGTAAAAAAAGTACTCATTATTCGGAAGAACCACAAACAGTCGCTTAAATTGTATATAATCAATAAGATGATTGGACCCAATCCAGGAATGCCCAGAATGCATTATATTTCTTTGTATGACTTGAATGACTGATAAGAATTTAAAATATGATTTTATGTTTTCACTGACTTTTTGTGTGGCGAAAAAAGGCGGACATTACCAGCATGAGCGCAAACCCCAAAAAGGCGCATCCGGCATAATCAGCAACGCCGGGGAAAATCGATTCCACCATCAAATATGGCTGGAATGCGCTCCAGAGCAGGAGGCCGAAGATGGTCAATCCCGCCGCCAGCTGCAACAACCGGTCAGCGGAAGCCCATGGTTTGGCATCGGGTCGCCGGCTACCGTTGCGCCAATCCTTTATTAGGCTATACAGCAGACCGAAGGAGAGCAGCACCATCATGGCGATGAATATCTGAAAGGCGATAATGCCATAGGTGATTTTACCCATTTTGATGCGGCCAAATCCGCACCATTTTCCCCAATCGTTCAGCGCGCTCGCTATAAAGGGCCAGCTGCGCTGGCTGTTGGTCAGGATGACAATGCCATCTCCGGACTCGGGCACGGAATGAAAATGGGTCATTCAGCCATGTTCTGACACTTTTCTTTGCAGATTGGAGCACAGTTGCAGGGTTTGCGGAGTGTAATTTTCCTCGTTTTTGTTTAGTGTGTTGTTTCCGATGCCAAAAAAGAGATCAGGGAATTTCGAATAGCTGACATAGCCGCTCAGATAGTACGTTTCATCATCCCAATACAGTTCTGCCGGCAATTCACATGAGATTTGATGCTTTTGGGTATAAATAAACGACAGCGTGACATTCGACGGCCGGCTATTTGCATCCCCTCCTGATTGGCGATAATGGTAATTCAGGACGGCACCCGCCGCTGTTTTGGTTTCCGGCGTATATCCCAAAACCGGTAGAAAAATATAACCGCTCGATTTTTCTTTTTGCTGATTTTTGCCGTCGGGCATCGCCCGGCTATTGACGAGAAAAATTAAACTGATCAGTGTTACGATTTTGAATGCAGAGTAGAGAGAAAGCATCTTGCCGGCTTTCATGTTTTTATCCTTTCTTGTCGCTGGTACGATGCGTTGAATTGCAACTGAATTCGCTGTATGGGTTTTGACGGCTTGTTCTGCTTGAGAACATTGTAAAGCATAAAGATGCATTATTTATCATTTACAATTTAAAAGAATGACAAAACAATTATTACATTTCAATTGTTAAAATCCTATGGTTTTTTAGCATAATAATCCTTGACAGAAGGTAAAAACAACAGAATCAGCAACAGTAATCCTACTGTTCCATAAACTGCCTGTAAAGGCGGCTGGGTCTGATAGCCGATGATTGCGATTTCAACGATGATCCAAATGATGAGCGCGACACCGATGAGCAGGCTTGAATACCACGAGTATGACCACTTTTTCCACAGCCCGCACAAGACCAGAAGTGGTAAAAGACCCAGTATAAGGAAAAGAATGATACCGGGAATTAAATAATCCTGAAATGGGGATCCATTCAACCAGCTCAAGGGGATTTGCATTGATTCACCCGTCGGATCGAGAATCAAACCAATACCTCCCCAAATTCCGCCGAGTCCCTGAAATAGTATCAACAACATTAACAAATAAACTACGATGGGACGTGAATTTTTTTGCAACCTTTGATTACCTCCTCTCTGTTCCCTCTCTTTCTTTTCTCTGTGGTGAGGTTTTTTTTGATGACCTGTTTTGACCGTTTAGCTCAAAAAAATGTATAAATGTCATATTTTCAACTTGTAAAATTGATGATTTTTATGATTTGGGACAGCAGTAATGTCGCATAGTTTTTCAATTCAAAATGCAGTGATTTATTGTTCCTGGTGTCGATCAATTTTATCAATCCATCATAATATTGTACACTCTTATAACGATCAATACGTATGCTACAAGATATCGATTTATACTCACTTTGGCAAGAATTGTTGAATCGGATACATTTCAGCTCTGCCAACCTGACGTCCTGAGTGTCTGGAATATAAATAAATACTAAAGTGAACCCCGGATGTGATTGTCGCCATAATAATCATAAACATCAGGGCCACAGTTCCATTGAATTTGGCATCTGCTCGAGCATAGGCCTGTAGGGCGATCATCATGAGCACCAGAAAGGGTAGCATGAGGAGAATGAAAAGCTCCATAAGGGTAAAGCAGGGATCGCCGATGGGATCCTGTGGTGATTGAAGAGAGAGGAGTCCGATAGCAGTGACGATGATATATGCCAGCCCGAGGATAAATAAAGCATATGCAGCAATGCGTCCACTTGTGCGGTAAAGTGTTGTTCTGCCACAGTGATCTCCTTTCGCCCTTTTGTTTCTTTGAATATCATTATTCAATTCTGAATACAATCAGGCCGGTATGCACGGTTTTGATCCAGCATCTTCCGGCTCCGCTCGACTTGTAACCCTGCAGGTACAACTCGGTACCGGCGGACAAGGTGCGAAAATAGGTTTTTTGTAGCGGTATTTCAAAGGTTGCCGCAGAGGTGGTGGTAAAATTGATTGGATCGCTGATACCGCCGCTGCTTTGTTTTACCTGTGCCCAGCAATAGGCGGCATCCTGGGTCTTAAGTAAAACCGTGGCTGAAATCAAATAGGTGCCGTTCGCCGGCACGGTAACCCTCGTGCCCGGCATGTCGGTAAAGACACCGGTTGTCAGTTCGACATCGCTGCCATAGGGCATGAACTGACTCTCGTACCACACGGAGGGATACTGCGCCTGCCAGACGGTTCCGTTCCATGTGAGCACATCACCGGCATCAGCCGGAGGAGCCGTATAGTCGAGAGTCCCTTCTGCGTCTTGTGTAAAGAGAAGTTGTCCGGTTCCCTGGCTGTTGGATTTGACCTGTGTGCTTTGCATGACCACGTGCCCGTTCTCGCTCACTCTCATAACTTCTATATTGCTGCTGTTGGTCACCACCATTTGTGCCCACAATGCATTGCATAAAAGCAGAATATAAACTCCGTATTTCATATTTTGCTCCTTGATTTGGCAATTTTGGATTTGGTTGCAATTTACCTCTCAATAATTATACCAAAAGGTTTTGATGTAAATACAATATTTTAAACTTATCTCCCGAATATTCCTTTTAATATGTCGTGTTTTTATTACAACACCGATCCTGACATAAAAGCATAACCGCTGAGCATTGCTTTGTTTACCGGTGTTTTAACCTGTTTTTGTAATGTCTGCATGATTGGGCGGAGCGTTGGTCTTATTGACAATAAAGACTGTGCTCAAATTTCTCTGAACCGATTTTTTAAAAAGAGTTATCTACCCCTGCATTCCTCAAGTGTAAGGGTTAAATCACAAAATCGGTTCGTTAAATGCCCACCTTAATGCATCGAATAAAGCCTTTCACAAAACTGATATCCTGCGGGCTTGATCAAGGTATAAGTCTAGTATTATCAGTATACGATTTTATCGATGGATGAGTTTGAAAGGCGGTTAGCTTAATCAAAGCTAATCCAATACAAATTAATGTTTTAAGCTTGTAAAAAACTGCAAAACGATTGACTTTTACCGTTATTGGCTGGCATAAAATTTGTTGAAGTTATGCAGATCGGGGAAATGAATAGAAATAATATAACGATGACAGGAGAGTCCAATGGCCAAATGGATAATGCTTTTTCTCTTTGTGGGAACGGTATTTGGATTGAACGAAGGTGATTTTTATCAATTACAGGTGACTTATGAACGCAGCAGCGACGGTGGGTATGATGTCAATCCGGATGACTATTTAAACGAGATCGAACTCTACAATATCTACGCCATACAGCGATTTCCGCAAGCCGATTCAATAGTAGGGATCAACAGCGAGATTGTTGAAGATGAGCAAATCAATGGTCAAACGTTGGTGTTCACCATTCAGAACCACGTTCCGCAGATCGATTATTACGTGCTGCAGGTTACCCGCGATTATGGTGAATGGCGCGAAAACTTTTTTATCGCTTTTGAGGACAGCCAAACCGTGTTGCAACAGTCGACCAATACATTCGATTTTCATCTCCCCTGCGGATTGGGATATTGCCATGACATGTGGAATGGCGACCCCGGTGAGTATATGACCGCTGAAGCGTTTTATGATGATGACGGTGATTTTGATTATTCAAGGGTGGAATTGCATGGTGCGGAACGCCTGTATGATCGGATTGAATTTCCGTTACTGGATTTGGTGGCACTGGGCCCGACAACGCTGTGCGCTATGTGGGATGACACAGTGGAAACGGAAAGCGGGTATAAACTCAGTTGTAAAAAATGGTCGGACGCTGCAGGGGAATGGAGCGCTGCAATGAACATTACCCTGCCGCCAAATACCAGCGGCTATTGCATAAACGGCGTCGACCCTTCATCCCTTTATCTTGTCGAGACTTATCCTTTGGGGGTTGCAGAGGCGGATACATTATTAAATGTGGTCAAAAGCCATCCTCTGCAAGATCCGGCGGAGATGGATTATCTTCATTATCTGCCCCAGGGCGAAATCACCGGTGTGGCCTCAGACGATGGTTTGATCGCCTATACCTATGTCTATGGCTGGGATTATGAAGAGGAAACCCATTATTATGATTACCTGTTGATCAAACGGCGCAGCGGTGCCTTTACCCTGGTCGAATTGTTCCGGTCCGACACTCCGGATCAAGTCTTTATTACCGATGTCGCGGTTTCCGGTGATGCCATTTATGTCAGCCACACTCAGGAGGATATTTTTAAGATCTTTCTACCCGATGACAACAGCACTGCCATTCAGGCGCTCAATGTAGATTTAGAGGGCGGTCATGTCAAGGATATGGAGTACCGCCATGGCAAGATTTTTATGGCCATCAAGCATGCTGATTATGTTATGGGTGGCTCTCAGCCGGCTCTGGGGATTCTTGATCCCGCTATGGATCAGTTGGGTCGCTTTTATCATCCGGATATTGCCAGCGGTTGTGACCTTCTTACCGTGGAGGATAATTTGGTCTATTGTGCTGAAAATTACAGCGATGGGTCGGCAAACACCTACAGCCGCATCGTGGTGTTTCATACCGATGGTGAGACGAAACTGCCGATTGCGCCGTTGCCCGAGATCACCACCCAGGAGGGCATTACCGATATGGCGGTGAATCCGGTTACCGGGGAAATGGTCTATTTTTCACCCACCTATGGCTTGTGGGGCAGTTATGGTAACAATTACAACACAGAACTCGATATGCCGGTGGATTTTGGCCGGCCTTTGAATCTGACGTTTACGGATTCCGGCACCCTGTTTATGACAAATGAACAGGAATTGCAGGTTTTGTCGGCCACCAACGCTTATGAAGCGGTCACTTCTTCAGTGGTTCCGCAATGGCAAGGGGAGCAATTCGACAATCCCTTTACCGGAAGCCTGGCGCTGGCAGCGGCCACTGTTCTGCCCATGACACCGGCCGATGAGATGCTGCTGGTCGGTGCTGCCGGTACCCTGGCATTTACTGCCATTGCTGCAGCTGCGATCTCTTCGTTGCTGGGTGTGGACATCTATTATCCGGAATACTATCTCGGATCGGTAGAGTATTTTCTCGAAAAGGAGGTGGTCATCGAAGAAACCATAAAGAAATTCCGCTATGGTTCGCTTCGCTGGCTGTTGCGTAATTTTGATTTTGACGAGAATTATACTCCTGTTCCCGGCCCAAAGCCGCTTATCGATCCGGTTGTACCTATTCCCAAAACCCTGACCCTTGAATTGAAACAAAAACGATGTCAGGTGGAGGATGATTTTTTTACTGAGAATTTCTTTACCTTTGATGTCTATCACGATCTGGCTAAAAATGGATTATCCCCTTTTGATCAACCGCGCTGCGCCAACAGGGAATGCATTGGGGCGTATTTTTCCAAGTTTTTTCTGGTGGAGGTCAAGGACAGCTATTTGGGCAATTATTATCGATGTTATGTCAGCAAACCGCTTACTTATGAGACCAGGACATCGATATCCTTTGCTGAATTGATGCCGCTTTTTGCCGATGATCCCGAATGCTTTGGTCAGGTTTTCAGCGGCTGGATCTCCTATGGTCCCTGGAGGCGTCATGATAATACCCTCAAGTCTAAGACCAAGGATTATTTTTTCATAACCGATGCTTCACGGGGAGCAGAGCCCTACAGTCAAAAGGACGAGTTTACATCCGCTCAACTCGTGTGGGCCTGGGAAGCATTCGTACAGGAAAATCCTTATCTGCGGTGGAAGGACTTTTATATTGCCACCAATGCTTATATCGAGCGGCTTCCCTTTGAGCCGGGACAGGAACATCCCAATATGCCTGCTCCGGGCGATCTGTTTTACGACAGGGAGCTTACGCTCAGGAACATGATATTGGGAATGTGGCGTACCGATGAAATAAATCGTCTGGGAGGTGCTCCGTATTTCAAAGATCCTGAAGAGCGGGAAAGGCATGAATACTATTTCAATCCGACCTCGGACAAGCTTGTGCATCGACAGAGCGGTGTGCTATTAACCACAGGTACAATGTTAAGATTCGTCATGGCGTGTAATGAACAGATATTTGGCTTTGATCCTATCGAGGGGTTGGTATCGACTCCCCAGGTCAGGATACATTCGCAGCTTTTAGGAGGTGCCCATGTAATATGCGCCGGCTCGATAACTGCCCGCGATGGCAGACCCATCTCTATTGATAATAATTCAGGTCACTACCGTCCCCGATTGAAACACCTCGAAAATGCAGCCGCCGTGTTTGCCAAACACGGATGGCATGAGAGATCCCGTGAGCATAGACCTGGTTCGCCTTTTTATGCGATTCATTTTACATCGCATATGGTTTCGCTACAAACGCAATCCTATTTTACTTTTGGCCATGGTTCCACCACTGCCGGTGTGTTTTCGCCTACTGATACCATGAACAAAATTTTGCACAACGAACCGGCAACCCATTTTATCGTGACCACCCGCCTTTTCGACGGCGAGGATGAAGAATTTGCAACAGACCTGGAGCTTGTTTTGAGTAACGGACAAAGCCTTGATCCGGTAGAGGAAAGCGCTGATCAATTTGCCACCTTTGAGATTCCCCTGGATACCCTCGAAACAACGACTTTTATGGTACAGGGATGCCTCGGCCAGGATAGCGTCTATTCCTCCCTGGATTACCAATTTTACCTGTTTCCGCAAGCCGATCAGGATACCATTGTTCTCGAACCGGGATACGTGGAATGGATGCCGGATGCCGGTACCTGCGACATTGATCAAAAGGTGTTTATCGCCAAACAGGGAAGGGAAAGCTATGGTGAGAGCGATATCGGCACACGCTATAACTTTCTCATTCATTTTGCCGCTGAGCAACAGATCGGCGGGACTCTCTGTTTTGCCTATACGCATGGCGCCGAACTGGGCATTGATAAGCGCACCGCTCTGTTTCATCGCAACCAGGCAGGCGACTGGAGCGAAATCCCGGCCTTGCTGGCTGCCGGTGATACGGTGTTCAAAGCTCAAATCAGCGAACCGGGCACTTATGGCATGTTTGTGATAGAGGATGATGGCGGGGCCGGGCAGAATCAGGCCAGCAACGTTTCCATCCGTACCTGGCTGCAAGGCGCTGATGATGCGGCTAATAGCAACATGTCCACGGCGCTGAATGATCAGAATCAACTACCCTATGATTCCCCCTACGATGAATCCAGCATCAGCATGGAAGGTGTTCCCGATACATTGGTGGATTGGGTCTGTGTCGAGCTCCTCTCCGATCCTGGCAGGGAGGTGGTATGGCAATCCGGCATGTTGCTGGGAGAACAGGGATGGCTGATTACCCCGGACGGCGAGCCGGAATTTGTACCTGACATTGCCGCCGGCAATTACTGGATACGAATCCGCCATCGCAACCATTTGTGCGTTTTGAGTGCAGGCACTATTCCTTTGCGCTCGGAAGGATCGGTTGTCTATTCCTTTGTGCAAACAGAGGAGCGGTTTCATGCCTCAACACCGGCGCGGCGGATGGATTCCGGACAATGGGCAATGGTCAGCGGCGACATCAATGGCGACGGTCATATTACCAGCAAAGACTATGTCGAGCTGTTTAATGAAAAATCTGTATGGTCGCAGGAGGGGAGCGGCTATTATAATGCTGATCTCAACTTTGACGGACAGGTCGATAATGCCGACTATTGTATCTGGAAACAAAATGCCGTCAAAGGCTTTAGCGTCACTGAGCAATAAGTTATGTCTGGTTGTTCCTTTTGTATTCACCGGTAAAAGTTTGTCGCATCAAGCATCAAATCCGCTATAATTGTACCAGGTTTATCCAGCCGGCTGTTCAAGCTTTTTGCCGTGTTCGATCAACAGAATGGCCGGATAGATGCCGCAGTTGAGCCAGTTTGTTTCCGGCAGATTTTTGCGTAAATGGGTCGGGATTTCACCACCACCGTGATATTTTTGGGCAATGGTGAGCGTATTGGCCAGGGCTACGGCTTTGGCGTGATAGATTTTTTTGCCGGTGCGTTCAAATGCTTTCAGATAAGCCTTAAAGAGCATGTCGGAGCTGCGCGCGATCGGAGTGTAAAACTTGTACTGCTCCAGTACGCCGGGGATGAACCAGTCCGGTTCACCGGCCGGCATTTTGGGGTGCCATTTCCACTCTTTTTTGAACCAGGGATGGTGATGGATGATGGGATCGTCCGTCGACCAGACGACGAATTGATCCTCGACAAAGCGAAGGATATCTTCAGCCAGGGGAATATAATCGGGATGCTCATCGCTGTCGTCGAGCAAAATCCAGCAAAAAACCGTCGGTTCGCGAAAGGCGAGGTTTTTATAGAGCGCCTGCGGCCGGGTGTCCTCGAATTGAGCCTGCCAGTTGAAGGTTTTAACCGGATTATCCATGATATAGTCGAACGCCTTTTGCCGCGGATCGGTGTATTTTGTACAATCGTAATGGTCGATAAGACGGTCAAAGAGACGAATAACTTCTGCGGGTATCAGCTTGTCCGTATTTTTTGCCTGGCCGGTTTCGCTGTCGATGAGCAGGGGCCAGGTACCCTCTTCGCCCTGTGTTTTGACATAGGTGTCGGCGATGCGTTTTGCTGCGATCAGGTGCTTTTCTTCTTTGTTGAACTCGTACAGGTCCAGAAGCATTTCCGCTGCTGTGGTGGGCACATTGGTCATAATTTCATTGTGAAAATAGGGGTGATCGCCGCGGTCGACGCCGTCCCAGTGTGTCGGTGTCCAGGATTCGAGCGGTTTGCCTGCCGGTTCGGCCATCTCCATAAAAAAGTCGACGACAATATCGGCGACGCGAAGCGCCTGGTCCCGGTCTTCGGTGTCGGGAAAATATTTGGCATAGCTGATCATGCCGGCGATCAGACTGCTCATGATTTTGGTCGGGTGGCACCAGAGGGGGTAATCCGGATCCGGACGCTTGTGTTTCAGCCAGTGTTGTACTTTGGGCTGATGCAGGACATCGTGCAGACAGCGATAGCCGCTTTCGCGGTAGGGATAGGCCGGCTCGTTTTTAATGCCCGGGAAAGAAGGACTTTTGATAAACTCTCTTCGGCCCACCACCGGCGGTGATTGATCCTCTTTTGATATCAGGGCTTTAATGATGAGCTGATAACGACCAATGGGCAGTTCATCCCAGACCGGTGTTAACGGCATCCATGGTTTATCCGCGTCAAAGCGATATGTCCGCTCATCTTCTTTTGAGGTGATGATAAAGCGATAAAATTTTGATCCTAAAAGCGGTGCAAAGTTAAACGCCGGAGCATGAATAAATCGTTCCGCGTAGCGATTCCAAAAGTGATGTTCTTCGGGAATGCCGGGACGAATGGGTTGCATGGATTCCTCCCTGGCTTGTTTGGCAAAATCGGATTTTGAATTTTGACAGGATGATAAAAACAGAATCAACAAGAGAAATAGACCGGGCAAACAGCAGAGTCGAATGGTGAACATGACAAAACCTGATTTAATAAATTATACTATTTTTGTACAAAATTTTTTCACCTTATAAACTAAAAGGTTTGTTAATAAAATCAATGAATTTATTGCGTGGAAGACATGGTCATGGCGGTATATATAGAAAAATCGTGCGTGCGGGGTATGAAAATATTTTTGATCAATCTCCCTGGTCGCGGTATACGCTTTCAGATCATATCAAGAGCAGCTTTGCTTTTTTCGATATAGAGGGAGATGGTGATTCTGAACTACTGGCCTCTGATCGCAACAACAGAAACTTTCTACCCTGCCGAGCAAAAATTGTGTTTTTAGGGCACCGTAACACCGGTGTATCGCTTCTATATGGACGAAGAGTGGTAATGGCATGGGCAGGAACACGCATGCAAACATGGATAGGTTTATAATAAATCATTCGCGATGTCTATATAACAAGCAGAGTTTTAAATAATGATGTCATTATGAAAACCAGTTCACGTATCATTCTCATTCTTTCGCTTGCAGTTTTAGCGTTTTTTTGTGGCAAAACTGAACGACAATTTAGTTCCCCAGAACGCACAATCCTTTTTATTTCAGATGCCATGCCGGTTGGTGCTCCTGAACGGGTGCCACTGGAACAGATGTTGAGCCTTAAAGAGGAAGGTTGAGAGGAAAACCCACTTTCGATTTTGCCGCCGAAAAGGGTGTCTCCATTTCCTTTAATTTATTACAATACATGGGGATGGCAACGATGTGAGGAGAACACTTTTGTGAATCTTTTACGGGTCACCGAACAACGGCCAGGCTAGATGATTTACTGTGGTGCCCGGTTCTATCCTCCTCAAACCTATTCTTCCATAGCCCAAAAAGCAGATACCCAATTATCGGCTGACCAAGCTGTCCTATGCCAGACAACGGGGTTTGGGGAAAGGTGCCTGCTATGGTTGGAAAGTGACCGAACCCGGGAAGGAAAGTGCACCCTATAGCCACTGTGTCGATGAACAGTTCCGGTGGGGCAGTTCGCCGAAATAGCCTGGCGTTATTTCCTCCATACAGGGGAACAAAAGGAGCTGCAGCTTTTTCGGTTAGGTTTGTATGTTAAGTAACAAATGGATCATCCGGTTAATGCGTACCCAAAACCGCCAAGCTCGCCAAGAGCGCT
>CAZSOP010000095.1:0-11191 GCA_964608385.1 uncultured Cytophagia bacterium | reverse complement strand
TGGACGAAGCGGCAATTTCTGTTTTCATTGCATTATATTTCTCCTTGATTTCGGTTGAGTTGAAATGTTTGTGGTGAATTCAAAAGAGAATATGAATCAACAAAAGGAGAAATTATGAAAAAGGCAGAAAAAGGACAAAAAGTCAAAGTTCATTATACAGGTAAACTCGAAGACGGTTCGACATTCGATACCTCTGTAGGTAAAACGCCTTTGGAGTTTACCATTGGTGAAGGTCAGCTCATCCCCGGCTTTGAACAAGGCGTCATTGGATTGAAAGAAGGGGAAAGCACAGAGATCAACATTACGGCGGATGAAGGTTATGGAGAAATACAGGAACAGCTCGTTGGTAAAATCCCAAAAGAAAAACTGCCCGAAAACCTTGAACCCAAAGTAGGAATGCGGCTGCAATCGCAAACTCCGGATGGGCAAACATTTGTCGTCAAGGTCGTTGATGTTTCAGAGGACGACATCACCATAGACGGAAATCACGAACTCGCGGGAAAAGATCTCGTTTTTGAGGTCGAATTGGTTGAAATCCTTTCCTAACACGGTCTGATAGCATACCATTGTAACTCATCCGAGCACAATGACGGAGAAGGATTCATGGACTATAATGCCGGTTCCATCGTCAATGCATACAGCAAACGCGCAGACCTGGAAAATGAGTCTGAAAGCGAAAGGTCGTTGCGGGTCGAAATACCCCGGCACTTTTTACAGAATGTAATCAATGCCGGGGATATCGTTCTGGACGCCGGAGGCGGGGCCGGCATCAATGCCGCATACATGGCAAAACAATGTAAAGCGGTTTATCTCATGGACATTACGCCCCCCATACTCGACCATGCCAAAAAAAATACTGAATCAATAGATAACATTCATCTCGTTCGTGGAAATATAGTTGATCTGATGTTTCCGGACGAATCGTTTGATTTGGTGGTGTGTCTGGGGGATCCTGTTTCCTATGTCCTTGATATGCGGTTCCAGGCTTTTGATGAACTGATTCGGGTAATTAAACCACATGGTCATTTATTTGTCGGATGTAATTCCAAATACGGCTATATCCAGAACAAATTATCGCAAAATAACGTTAAAGAGGCTCTGGACATTTACCGGACCGATATAACCCGGTGTGTCATGGGGCCTGAAACACATCTCTATACGGTTCAGGAAGTGACCGAGATTCTCAAAAAACAAAATTGCAGAATTATCTGGAGAGGCTCCACATCATCGTTTACGCTCAAAGACGACAGCATCAGTACAGATGAGTGGGAAGCTTTGAAGGAAATGGAAATGACTTCATACGGTCATCCCGAATGGATGGGAGGTAAGCATTTATTCTTTTGGGCACAAAAAATGAAAGCATAAATGTGTAAAAAGATCGCTTTTGAATTCATGGTTCAACACCCTTACATGTCCGAATCTTTACCAAAATATTTTATCGAAACCGTAGCCTCATTATACTCACCCAAAACTTAATTTATTCTTTACAATTATTTAACCGAAAACTAAAACAGAATGATTATGTTCCTATGAATGGCTATGTCAAAAAATAATCGACTTTTTGCATGAGAGAAAGAGGCTGTACACTGGATATGGTTCCGGAAAATATTATTGGTAGAGTTTTACATATCGATCATGACGAAAGAATACTAAACCGCATGAAAAAATTGGGGTTTACCGTCGGTAGCCGGTTTATGATCAAGCGCAGCGGCATTGAAGGCGGTAAAATTAAGCTTACCTGTAACAATACCATGCTTACCATAAGCCGAACCGTGGCAAAGAAAATAATTATTACAACAGAAAAAGTCTGCGACCATGTCACCCTGGAAAAAGCCGAGGTCAATGCATATGTAAGAATCACTGCGATAGAGACGGGGTGGGGGCTAACACATCAGCTAACGCAAGCCGGATGTCGGGTGGGAGATCTCATATACATTATAAAAAACAATTCAAGCAGGGGACCTCTGATAATCCGATATAAGGAAAATCCCATTACCATCAGCCGCGGGGCAGCGAAAAAAATCGTTGTTATCCCGGTAGAAAACCGGAAAACCGGCTAAAGTAAAAAAAATATTAAATAGTTGAAACCGGCAACTATCTGTCCCTATACAATTTTTTGTTCTCCCGGTGGCGTCGATCATCGCGCTTGCTTTTCTTTTCAATATTTTTCTGCAAAGCACTGGTAAGGTCAACTCCGGTTTGATTGGCAATACAGGTCACCACCCAGATAATATCCGCCAATTCATCTTCAAGCGTTGCCCCTTTATCAGAGGCTTTAAAGCTTTGCTCACCATACGTCCGGGACATGATACGGGCAAGCTCTCCAACTTCTTCAACCAGCTGTGCCAAATTGGTCAATTCAGAAAAATATCTCACACCAACTGTTTGAATCCATTTATCGACATCTTTTTGATACTCTTTAATCGTCATGTATCACAAGCCATTATGTTTTGGAACCAACACTATTTCCTACAGCGATATCATTTTCACCTTTACAGGCAGCAACCAGTGATATTGCCATCTCCGGCAGAGCCGTTCCTGTTGCATCAATGGAAATACCGATGATCAACGAATGCATTATTGTTAAGACTTTTTGGATTGTAAAAAATTAAACAACCGGGTTTCCTGCCGCAATTGCGGTATATCACTCTCAGCGACAACGCCGACGTTCTCGATCGTATAAAACGCTTTGGGATTGTATTTCTTAACCACATTGATAAACGACGATATACTTTTTCGCTTAACAATTGCAAAAACAACTTTGACCGCGCCACGATTTCCCTGCGCATTTACTGTGGTGATGGTATATCCGATCTTGCGCAGACGCTCCGCCAGATGAATGGTTTCCTGATTGGTGATAACGCGAACAGCAACCACTCCCAGCGCCAGCTTGTTCTCAATAACCATGCCGACAAGATTGCCCATTGCAAATCCTCCGGCATAGGCGATATACGTAAACGGATTGCTGATATTCTGCATGATCCGGCCGATAGCATAAAGCCAGATCAAAATTTCAAAAAAACCAAACAAAGAGGCGAGATATTTCATATTCCGGGATATGAAAATTATCCGAATCGTACCGATGCTTACATCGATCACCCTGGCTACAAAGATCAAAACGGGCAATAAAAAACCACTGGTGGCAATGGTGTGTAAATCCATGTTAGTATCCCAATTCTCCATGCAATTCGTTTGAAAACCTGTTAAAGGGAGGTTTCTCCAGTGAACAAGCCTCCTGATTTGAATCCGATCCAAAGTGTTGATAAAACAACAAATTTTCCAGGCTGTTGCATCGTACTGTCAAATTATTTTCGCCATGGCGGCAACAAATATTTCATCGCCGCCCACACTTTCCCGCGACAAAAACATGGAAGCCGATTCCAGAGGTATCGCTTCTTTCCCCGCCTGACCGATGGTGCCATGTCCACCCAGCACAACTGTACCAAACGCGCACTTTTCCGACAAGCTGAATCGGGCTCCGCTTTTTACGATGGTCCGTTTTGCGCTATAGAAATCAGGATTGGCGGCTTTCGATATCCTGACACAGCGGTAAATAACAAATGCCTGTTCACCATTCTCCGATTCGATACATTTAACCGGCGGTCGAAAATATTGTGCGTAAAAATCATCCGAATTACCGCTATTGGGACAACGAATCATATCAAGAATATACTCACACACATTTTCAGCTCCATCTTCTTTAACAGAAACGGGTATATCGCGATCAAGCAAATCAGACGGCATCACCAAATCATTGACCCGAGATTCCGGAATACCGGTGACGTCAAAAGCCACCGGAAGTTCATAGGTAACCAGAGAGCCGGGAGCGTGTAAAGTACACGGCGGCATATAAAAACCGGTTCCGGGAATAAGCTGATAGGCAGGAGAAAGTTCAGTCAAACGATTATCCCCTTTAAAATAGTGTTGTAAATAATTGAGTATCTGCTCATCATCGATTCCGGCATGCATGCCTGTGGGGGTTAGGAAAAACTCGTTCTTATTCAGATTGAAAACTTCAGGAAAGTGATAGGATTCCACTTCAAAAGCGGATAAAATTTTCATCCCAGTCATCGATATGCATATCGATGACATTACGGCGATAGGCGCGCCTGTACCATCTCAGAGCCATTAAAATTTTTAATATGAGTGAGAATCATATCACGTATTTACAATACCTAACCGATAAGGGCCCTCAATAGCAAGGACCTCGTATCCTTTTTCTTCACCAACGATCAGCAGCGGTTTTTTGGGATTTTCGTTGAGCCAGGCAGCCTTAACTTCACCAACAAAGACGGTGTGATCGCCACTACCCACCTGACCGGAAAGCTTGCATTCAAAGCTGGCTATACATTTCTCAATCAGAGGCGCTTTGACGAACGATCCCGGCTTTTTACTGAATCCGCAAAGTTCAAAGCGGTCCTGATCATTGCTGGAAGGCAGACCACAGTCAAGTGCCTCTTTTGCCAGATCTGAACCGGGTACGGCAACGACAAACTCGCCGGTTGCAGAGATGTTCTGATGTGTTGTCCGGTTTTTACCCACTGCAATCGCCAACATCGGCGGCTTGAACGAGGCGCGCATTTTCCAGCCTGCTGTCATGACAAAAGGATTACCCTCCTCATCACAACTGGTGACCAAAACGATTCGTTCGGGTTTGCTCCAATATTGCATTGCCTCTTTAAAAGAGACCTGTTTCATATTAACCTCCTTAATGTACATTAAATTATTAAAATTTTTTAATTTTGCAAACCATTTATTATGGCTATATTAACAGAAAAAAAAGGTAAAATATTTCCACCGCAGCCAACTATTTGGTTCAAATGGAATAGATGATGAACGAAACATCACTTTTACATTTTTTAAAATCCATTTATGAAACCGGACTGGTGCAACAACGCAATCGCTATTCTGATTTAATTCAACAGAGCCGGCGCATTCCTGATGGTGACCGCTATATCGTGCGGGCGCCGGGAAGGGTCAATCTTATCGGTGAACACACCGATTACAATGGATACCCGGTTCTGCCCATGGCCATAAACCGGGATATCGTTTTAGTGGGCGCAAAACGGTCAGACCGTGCGATCACCGTTCATAACAGCGATAATCGTTTTCCCTCCTTTACCTTTTCGCTTGACAAACCGCTCAAAGCCGACAGAGCCGGAGCATGGAGCAACTATGTTAAAGCGGCCATCAATGAACTGATAAAAAATGTGCCTGCGGCCACAGGATTTACGGCATGGATCGATGGTTCCATTCCATCTGCTGCCGGTTTGTCCTCTTCCTCTGCCCTTGTGGTTGGCGCAGCCCTCATGTTTATGAAAATTAATACGCTTCAAATCGAGGATACGGACCTGGCCGAGAGACTGGCAAAAGCCGAACATTTTGTCGGCACAGCCGGTGGCGGTATGGACCAGGCGATTTCACTCATGGGACAAAAAAATCACGCCTTAAAAATAAATTTTTTCCCCCTGCACTATAAAGCTGTTCCCATGCCGACGGATTACAGGGTTGTTATTTGTCATTCCCTCCTGGATGCCCCTAAAACAGAGCAGGCAAGACGGGAATACAACCGCCGGCCGGTTGAATGCAGGCTGGCAACCGCATTGATCGCCGCGGAACTCTGCAGATCCGGGCTTTCTCTTAACCATCCACAACGGCTGGCAGATGTTGACTATGACCACCTGCCTCTGAATAAAAAACAATATCAAAAAATAGTCGGGCAGGCGCTTTTACCGGCTTCTCTGGATTGGAAAACCCTGAGCCGGCGCCTCTCCCTTTCAAAAGAAGAAATTGCGATAAAGTGGTCGATACCTGACGAATGGATCGATCAGCCGCCGGCAGGAGGCTTTGAATGCTGGAAACGCTATCATCATGTCATCAGTGAAGCCCATCGCGTAAACAAGGCCGGCAGGGTGTTGGCTGAAGGGGATGCTGAACGCTTTGGCCTTCTCATGTACGGCTCACACCAGAGTTGCCGGCAAAAATTCGAAATCAGCACCCCTGAACTCGATGCCCTGGTTGATATCGCATGGAAAAATAATGCAACCGGAGCCCGGTTGACCGGAGCCGGATTTGGAGGATGTACGGTTCACCTGGTACGGCGCTCCATAACGGAAAAATTTATGACTCGGCTTCTCGATGACTATTTTGCAGGCTATTTGCGAAAAAATCGACCTGATTTGCTGGAAAAGCATCCGAATTTTCATAACGACGTATTTACCACACAGGCTATGGCCGGTGCCGGCTGTCTGAAAATTACTGATTGATCAGACGCCTCTTTTGATTTGCTGTAATCCTGCTTTTACGTCCAGGAGTTCAGTCCGGAGGCTCTGCTGCGCCTGTGAAATATTAAAAGAGACATCAACCGGCCGTGGAGCGAAAGAATCCGTATCATGCATAGAGATGGATTGCAACAGATCGCTGTTATAATTGAAAACGTCGCACAGTGTCAAACCAAAACTCAAACGATTGCATCGTTCACTGCCGCCGAGATGAAGAATACCCTGGTAATCGTTATCCGCCAGCTCCAATAGTGCGGCAGCAAGGTTATCGACCAAAACAGGAGTGCGAAATTGATCGTGAAAAAGAGGAACCGGATTCCCCTGATGCAGCCGCTTTTCAATCCACATGGAAAAGGAAAAGCCGCCATATTGCGCTCGTCCATATATAAGAGCGCTGCGGGCGATCAGAGCACCGGGACAGCGCTGCAGAACAGCCTCCTCTGATTCGACTTTGGAACGACCATATACAGAGAGAGGCGAAACCTCATCGCTCTCTTTATACATCCCTTTTACCCCGTCAAAAACCATATCGCTGGAAATATGAATAAGACGCGCTTTGTTCTGTTGTGCATACTCTGCAAACCACGACGGCAGCATAACATTGATTTGGGTTGTTTTTCCCGGCTCTTTCTCACAAGAGTCCGGATTGCTGTTTGCAGCAGTATTCAAAATAACATCTGGATTGACCGTTTTCAGCATGATTTCGACCTCTTGCCGGTCAGTCAAATCACAACGATACCCCTGCTTTTTCATGATGTTAAATTCATGTTGAAAATAGTGCGGGACGACATCCCAGCGGCCCTGTTTTGTGGCGCAGGCATAAAGATGCCCCCCGACAAGTCCGCTGGCTCCTGTTATTAACAGCCTTTTTGTTCTCATCAGGAACATGCCCGAAATTGTTGCGTATATTCTTTAATGTATTTTGATGAGGGCCACACCATGCGCAACATACTTTTACTCATTTCTCTGGTCGCGACCACTCTGTTGACCGTCTGCATCATACCTCTAAAAGAAAAAAATCCCGTGTTACATCCCGTTTATATCCAGTCAATCTCCTCCCGGGAATTTATAAAAAAAACAACAAAAATCAAATATGGCGATACACTTGAAACGCTTTTATCAGCGGCTGGTGTCAATCGCCGGGATATCCGGCAAATTGTGGCTTGTTTTAACCATAGCTATGATTCACGCCGTCTCTTACCGCATCAGACCTTTAGTCTGCTATACGACGCTTCAATGAGGTTACAGGGTTTTGAATACCGGGCAAGAAAAGACCTTGTTTTGCGCATTGTGCGTGACCCGAAAGGAGCCTTCAAAGCGCGAAAACAAACTCTTCCGCACAAAACCATTCTTAAAAGTTTAAAAGGTACCGTCATCACCACACTTTATGATGCGATAATCAAAGCCAATGAAAAACCGCAATTGATCACTGCCTTTAGCGATATTTTTCAATGGGATATCGATTTTTTTACCGATCCCAGACCGGGAGACCGGTTTCGCATTCTATACGCAAAAAAAATCCTCATCGACTCAACGGTCTCGAATACCAATGAAACCCTGTTGGGGTATGGTCGCATTGTGGCGGCGCAATATCAGCAAACCGACACCGTATATACGGCTATTTATTTCGATAATACGCCGGCGGAGAGCGGTTATTACGATACCAGAGGTCAATCTTTTCAAAAAGCCTTCCTAAAGTCTCCGCTTAATTACCGGCGTATCAGTTCCTATTTCTCTCATGCCCGCCGGCATCCAATATTAAAAATTGTCCGGCCGCATTATGCGGTGGATTTCGCAGCTCCTTCCGGCACACCGGTTTCGGCTGCCGGTGACGGCACAATCAGTGCCCTTGGATACGATAAAGGGCTGGGTAATTATATTAAAATTCGCCATACCAACAGCCGTTATGTTACCCGCTATGGCCATCTAAAATCGTTTGCCCCGAAGATGGCGTTGGGCACAAATGTTGTCCAGGGCCAGGTGATCGGATATGTTGGCCAGACCGGTTTGGCCACCGGTCCTCATCTGGATTATGCTTTCTACGACAATGGAAGGCCGATTAATCCCCTAAAGATAAAAATTACCTCAGGAGACCCGATCCTTCCACGAAACAGATTTAAATATAAAACGACAAGGGATACAATGTTGGCACTGCTCACCGCTGCAAATGACGGCCCGGGCTCTTTTATAACGGTAAAGAACGCGCCCGTTTACCGCACGCATTAACGGAAAAAGCTGTTATGCCTCATCTACCTCTTCATACAGGGGGATGCGAATTATTGGCGTCAAGGTAGGGGACGATACAAGGACATATCCAATTCCGAGATTGGCGAGCCATAAAGTGGTAAACGATGTCATTGCCGGCACGCCGGTGGCGGTGATATACTGACCGCTCGAAGATTACGCTGCCGTGTGCAAGCGAACCTTTGACGAAAACACACTTGAATTAAGCGCGAGTGGCTGGACCTATCTTATCCGTTTTATTCTCTATGATTATGAGACGGAAAATATGTGGTTTCCCCTAACCGGTACAACCGGATTGACGGCCATTAGCGGACAGTATGCAGATCGCAACCTAAAAGAGATTGCTTCCAAGAAAACAACCTGGAATCTCTGCAAGTCGTCTCATCCCGATTCAAAATACATGGAATATTAGGCTAGAGATACCAATATTTACGATCGCCGACAAATTCTTTTTCAAAGTGCTGCTTGAGAAATTTAAAAGCCTGTTCCACCGAATCAGCGTGGAAAAACAGATCCAGATCCTCTTCGCTGATGACTCCCCATTCCGCCATTTTTTTAAAGTCGACGATGCTGTTCCAATAATCACTGCCATAAACCACAACGCATAGCGGCTTTTTGACTTTTTCAGTTTGCCGCAGGGTAAGCAATTCGAAGAGTTCATCCAGTGTACCAAAGCCTCCCGGGAATACGACCAGAGCTTTGGCCAGATAAACAAACCAGAATTTACGCATAAAAAAATAATGAAATTCAAAGGAAAGGTCTTCGGTAATATAGGGATTGGGATATTGTTCCATGGGCAGGCTGATGTTCAGGCCGATGCTCACACCATCCGCTTCTCTGGCGCCGCGGTTAGCGGCTTCCATAATGCCGGGACCACCACCTGAGCAAACAATAAATCGTTTACTCTGTTCCAGGCTTTTCGACCACTCGGTGAGGTCATGTGCCAGTTGTCTGGCTTGCTCATAATAACGACTCAATTCAACCTGCCGTTCAGCCATTTCGACTTGTTTGGCCAGCAGATCACGCCGGGTGTCGTCAGCGTTCTCCTGCTCCAGTTTGAGACGCTTATGCTCGTTGCGGGCTTCCAGTTTCGATTTCAGACGGGCCGATCCATAAAAAACCACTGTATCTTTGATACGGTTTTTTCTTAAACGATATAACGGCTCCAGATATTCAGACAACAGGCGAATAGGCCGTGCATCCGCACTATGCATGAACTTCATGTTCTCATAAGCTTTGACCAGTTCCGGAATCTTGACATCTTTTTTGTCCATTACCCTTCTCCATATGATTAAAAGTTGCGCTGCAGCCAGGTAAGCGTTTGTTTGATAACCTGACGTCTGTGCGCTGGTTTTTGATAGGCGTGGTCAGCTTGTGGGATTTCCATGAAATACGCCGGAGGCATGACAATTTCTCTGAAACGCTGAAATCCATCGACAAAAAGATCGTCATCCCCTGTTCCCTGTACGATCATTTTGGGTACCGTGATTTGGGACAGCTCGTCTTCTATATCATACTTTAATGCATCTTGTAAAAAGGCCGGCTTTATCAGCCATCCTTCATACTCGTATTGATCAATCGAAGCGTCCAGCGCTTCCAAAGGCCCTATTTTGGATTCGAATAATTTTTTCATATCAGGTACGGCAGACCATGTCACCAAAGCATGGATATCGATATCCCTAACGGAACAAATAGCTGCTGCCGCTCCCATGCTGATTCCTAAAAGAGCGATTTCTCCATATCCCTGCTGCCAGCACCACCTAACCACGTCACTAATATTTTGAATATTGCTGCTAAAAAGCGTATCGGCAAAATCACCCTCACTGTCGCCCGAGCCGTAAAAATCAAAGCGCAAGGCATTATATTTTCGCTCAGCCAATGCGCGTGCTGTTTCTACAAAAATACGGTTATGCTCAATCTTGTTAAATGTAAAACCATGGCAAAAAATAACAATTTTTTTTGAGGCAGAAGGATGCAACATACCAACAAGCCGGTGCGACTGGCTGTTGAGGATAAAAGGGGTTTCCTGGCTGCTTTTTGAATTGGAAGACATGAAATTAAATCCTTCCGATTAAACTTAGAAATTTAAATTTCCAAACCACCCAGATGGCTTCATGAATGATTTTATGTGACATTTTTGAGGTTCCGGCAACCCGATCCGTAAAGACAATCGAAATTTCGCGCAATTTGAATCCTTTTTTCCATGCACGAAAATTCATCTCAATCTGAAATGAATACCCATCGGACTCGATAATATCCAAATCTATGGATTCCAACACCTTGCGTCGGAAACACTTGAAACCGCCGGTACAATCATGCAAAGGAAGACCCGTAATCAGGCGAGTATAGAGACTGGCCCCCATGCTGAGCATCAAACGCCCCAAAGGCCAATGTACCACATTAACGCCATCGACATAACGCGAACCGATAACAAGATCATAATTCTGCGCCGCCTCTAATAAACGGGGAATATCTTCCGGATTATGCGACAAGTCCGCATCCATTTCAATGATATACTCATAATCGCGCTCAAGGGCGTATTTAAAACCGGTCACATAAGCTGTACCGAGTCCCATCTTTTTTTCCCGCCTGATCAGGTGAATGCTCGGGTCTTTCTGTGAAAGACTTTGTACCAGGTCCCCGGTACCATCCGGTGAATTATCATC